>JBCNVD010000009.1:0-51042 GCA_039630345.1 Aquificaceae bacterium | reverse complement strand
GAGCTTTGTTGGCATAAAGCCCATAGTGGTCCACGGGGGAGGTCCTCAAATCAGCGAAACTCTCGAGCGCTTTGGCATAAAGTCCTCTTTTGTGGGGGGTCTTAGAAAAACTGACAGTCAGACCATAAGAGTGGTTCAGAGGGTCCTTTGCGGGCAAATCAACAAAGACATCACCAGCTCCATAAACGCCCAGGGGGCAAAGGCGGTAGGTCTATCGGGCATAGATGCGTCTTTAATAGAGGCAAAACCCCTCGATAAAGAGGTTTATTTTACTTCGCTTAAGATGGAAGTTCCTGAAGAAGACCTTGGCTTTGTAGGAGAGGTTCAGGACATTAATGCAGAGCTTCTAGAGACTTTTCTAAACAAGGGCTTTGTGCCGGTCGTTGCACCGCTTGGCATAGACGCCTCAGGAAGAGTTTATAACATCAATGCGGATTTGGTAGCCAGCGCAATAGCAACAAAGATAAGAGCAACCAAGCTAATTTACCTATCCGATGCGCCGGGTATAAGAGACCAAAACTCAAACACAATCTCTTCAATTGATATTCTGGGGGCAAAATCCTTAATTGAGAGAGGTCTAATCAAAGGCGGAATGCTTCCAAAGCTCTACAGCGCTTTTGAGGCTCTTAAAAGCGGCGTTAAAAAAGTTCACATAATAGACGGAAGGGTAAAACACAGCATCCTGCTTGAGGTCTTTACAAACGAGGGCATAGGAACGGAGGTTCTGCCCTGAGCGTGGCTCTTTGCCTCTTAAGTGGGCTAATCTTTGTAGAGCTTAGCTACTTTCTCTCAAAGAGTTTACGCATTTACTTTATAACTCTCCCTCTAAAGCTCTTGAGTTTTGCCCTTTTTCTTGTGCTTTTTATCTCAAGTAGCTCGCTTTACTGCATAGGTTTATTTGCCTTAGGATTTTTTATAGCAATTTATAGGAGAAGCTCAGGTGGAAGGCTTGAAAGCCGTTGAGGCTCTACTAAGTGATAAAACATTTCAGTTCTTTCTCTGGGTTGGGGTTTTGCAATTGCTTGCGCAGGTATTTTTAGAGAGAAGGTTTGCCTTCTGGGTTGCAATACTATCTGCAACCACTGTCTGGGTAGATAAATTTGAGCTCTTTACGCCACTTAAAGCCTGGGTGATAGTTTTTATAATAATGCTTATATACTTTTTGCCAAAAGCGCTATTTGAGTTTAATCTGTTTTTGTATTTAAGAGGTAAAAAGCGCTGTCCTATGTGCTTTAGTGAAATCCATAGGCGGGCAAAAGTTTGCCCATTTTGCAAAAGCACGCTTGAGAGAATATAATCTTAAATAAATGTTTGACAAGGTCTTTATAGTAGCAGAACTATCAGCAAACCATCTTCAGGATCTTGACCTTGCTCTAAAGACCATAGAAGCCATAAAAAAAAGCGGTGCAGATGCAGTAAAACTTCAGAGCTATACCCCTGATAGCATAACTATAAATGTCAAATCCGACATTTTTAAAATCTCAGAAGGCACCATCTGGGATGGGGAATATCTATATGATCTTTACAAAAGGGCTTATACCCCTCCAGAGTGGCACGAAAAGCTATTTGAATACGCAAGGAGTTTAGGACTTGAGTGCTTTTCCACCCCCTTTGACGAAAACGCCGTTGAAATGCTAGAATCTCTTGGGGTAAAAATATACAAAGTCGCCTCTTTTGAAATAACAGACATTCCCCTTATTGAGTTAATAGCAAGCAAGCAAAAGCCAGTGCTAATCTCAACCGGCATAGCAACCCTTTCTGACATAGAAACTGCGCTCAACGCCTGCTACAAAGTAGGAAACAAGAATATAACCCTCTTAAAGTGCGTTTCAGAATACCCAACACCTTTTGAACATGTAAACTTGCTTACGATGAAAAATATGGCAGAGACCTTTGGCGTAAATGTGGGGCTTTCAGACCATACCAAAGGCATATCAGTCCCGATAGCAGCCACAGCCCTTGGTGCAAAGGTCATAGAAAAGCACTTTATACTAAGCAGGTCTCTTGGAGGTCCTGATGCTCCATTTTCTCTTGAGCCAGAAGAGTTTTCAAACATGGTCAAAAGCATAAGAGAGGTGGAGCTGGCCCTTGGAAAAGTCACATATGAACTAACGCCCGAGCAACAAAGGATGCGAAAGTTCTCAAGAAGTCTCTTTGCAGTCAGAGATATAAAGGCGGGCGAGAAAATAGACAAAAACAACGTAAGAAGCATCCGCCCCAATTATGGACTTCATCCAAAACACTTAGGTGAAATTTTAGGAAAAAGAGCCCGCGTTGATATAAGTCGCGGAACCCCAATTGCTTGGGAGCTCCTTGAATGAGTTTTTTAGATGGTAAGTCCATTTTAGTAACCGGCGGCACTGGCTCTTTCGGTCAGGCGTTTGTAAAGTATGTTCTTGAACATTACAAACCTTCAAGGCTTGTGGTATTTAGCAGGGACGAATTTAAGCAATGGCAAATGCAAGAGCGCTTCCCTGAAAAGAATTATCCAAGTCTCAGGTTTTTTATAGGTGACATAAGAGACAAAGACCGCCTCAGACTTGCCTTTGACGGCATTGACTATGTAGTGCATGCCGCAGCTCTAAAGCATGTTCCAACACTTGAATATAACCCCTTTGAAGCGGTTAAAACCAACATCATAGGAACCCAAAACATCATAGAGGTCGCCATCCAGATGGGAGTGAAAAAGGTAGTTGCCCTCTCAACAGACAAGGCGGTAAACCCTGTTAACCTCTACGGGGCGACAAAGCTAACGATGGAAAAGCTCCTGATTGCAGGGAATGCCTACGCAGGCTCAAAACCAACGCGCTTTTGCGTCGTTAGATACGGCAATGTGATAGCCTCTCGTGGCAGCGTAATACAGCTGTTTGAAAAGCTTGTAAAAGAAGGTGCAAAAGAGCTTCCGATAACAGATGAGCGAATGACACGCTTCTGGATAAGCTTAAAAGAGGGCGTGATGCTTGTTATTTTTGCCCTTGAAAACTGCAAAGGAGGAGAGCTCTTTGTTCCAAAGCTCCCAAGCGTAAAAGTCACGGACATAGCAAAAGCCATATGTCCTCAATGCGGGTTTAAAATCATCGGCATAAGACCCGGCGAGAAACTTCACGAGGTTTTAATATCAAAAGAAGAGTCAAGAAATACTTATATTTTTGAAAAAGACGGCAAACAATACTTTATAATCCTCCCTCACGATAGAAAAACACAGGACCTTGAAAAGCTTCACGAAGGCTTTGAATACTCAAGCGACAAAAATGACTGGTGGATAAAGCAGGAAGAGCTGCTTGAGTTTTTAACTATGGCAAGACAGGAATGATACCCTATGGCAGGCAAAACATCTCAAAAGATGACATAAAAGCAGTGTCAGATACGCTTCTTGAACCGCTCATAACCCAGGGACCAAAAGTAGAGGAGTTTGAAAAAGCTCTTGCTGAGTATTTTGGCGCTAAATTTGCCGTCGCTTTTAACTCCGGGACTTCGGCTCTATATTGCGTCTATAGGGCTCTTGGACTTAAAAAAGACGACGAATTTATAACAAGCCCAATAACCTTCACAGCAACCATCTCCGCAGGCGTTTTACTCGGTGCAAAACCTGTCTTTTGCGACGTAGAGCCAGACACTGCACTTATAAACCCGGAGCTAATTCCAGAGCTTATAAATTCCAGAACAAAGATGATAGTGCCCGTTCACTACGCAGGACATCCTTGCGATATGGAAGAGATATTTAAAATCGCAAAAGAGAGGGAGTTATATGTAGTTGAAGACGCCTGCCACGCACCGGGTGCAAAATACAACAGCTACAAAGTAGGCTCATGCATTCACTCAGACGCCGCTGTTTTTAGCTTTCACCCTGTGAAGCACTTTACAACCGGCGAAGGCGGTGCGGTTCTTACAAATAGCCAAGAGCTCTACGAAAAACTCACAAGACTTAGAAGCCATGGCATCTTAAGGGGCAAAGACTGGGAATATCAGGTTCTGGAACCATCTTTTAACTTCAGGATCACGGACTTTCAATGCGCTCTTGGGCTATCTCAGCTCAAAAAACTTGATGATTTTATATCACAAAGAAGATATCTTGCAGCGCGCTACGCGCAGATTTTAAAAGCCCCTATATACCTCCCCCCAGAAAGAGACTGGGCTTTCCACGCTTATCATCTCTATCCAGTAAGGTTAAAAGACCCCTCAAAGCGAAGAGAGGTCTTTCGCAAGCTAAGAGAGGCAGGCTTTGGAGTTCAGGTTCACTATATCCCCGTTTACCACCACCCTTTTATGAAGGAAATTCCCCACAGAATTTGCCCAAACGCAGAGGACTTTTACTCAAGGGTCATAAGCTTGCCTATATTTCCAGGGCTTGACGAAAAGACTCAAGACGCAGTTGCAAAACATCTGGAGAAAGCCTTATAAAAAATATCCCTGACTCAAAATCAGGTCTATACTTTTAAGAATATGTTCAGGTCTTTTATATTTATTGCCATTGGGCTTACTTATCTGGTTATGATATGGGGAGGGCTGGTGCGCTCTACAGACTCCGGGCTTGCATGCCCTGACTGGCCAATGTGCTACGGCCAATATTCCATGCCATATGACAAAGCAGCAAAGCTAGAGATGGGACATAGAATTTTAAGCAGCTTTGCAGGGCTTTTTGTCCTTGGCGTTTTTTTGATGGCTATTTCCGGCAAATATTCTCTAAAGACAAAGATATTTGCAAGCGGGGCCCTTCTTTTCACCATAAGCGCAGCGTTAACCGGGATGAAAATGATTAAATTAGAAGCCCCAAATCTATCTCATTATTCTCATATGATGCTTGAGTCTTTTCATATCTTCGAATCGATGCTGATTCTTGCCATGCTTTTGCTTGTTTATAGGTCTTATAACAATCGCTTTGAAGGCGCAATACCTGTTTGGGCTTACTCTCTTGCGGTTCTTACGATGATATCAGGAGTTATAGTCAGATATACAAACTCAGGCGAAGCCTGCGGTCACGAATGGCCAACATGCCTTGGTTCTTTAATAGGGGATATCTCAAACTGGCAGGTTGCTCTAAATGTCCTGCATAGAACCCTGGCATATCTTACATGGATTGGCTTTTTAATAGTTTTCATAAATGGCAAAGATAGAGTCTCGCGAAACGCTTTTGTTTTGATAAACCTTCAGATGATAAGTGCAATATCCATGGTAAGGTCTGGATTTTTCCTGCCTTTGGTTTTCATAGATGTTGCTCTTGGCTTTTTCCTGTTTATTTGGCTAACTTATAACCTATCACTGAATCGCAAATCAGAGGCTTTGAGACCTGTATGGCAAGGAGGTTAAGTGCAAGCAAACTAAGTGCATTTTTACTCCTTACAAAGCCCGGTATTGTTTTGCTGGTTCTTATAACAACCCTTGGGGGCATGTATGTCGCAAACAGACAGATTCCTTCGGAAGAGTTGGTTTTCTGGACCCTTTTAGGCACTGGTCTTGCATCGGCCGGCTCTGCATCTTTAAATCAGTATCTTGATAGAGACATAGACGCTTTAATGTTTCGCACGCTCTCAAGACCTCTCGTTTCAGGTATGGTAAGTTCTCATGAGGCTCTATTTTTTGGCTCTATATTGCTCTTTGGCGGGTTTTTGGTTCTTATCTCAAAGGTCAACCCTTTAAGCGCAGCCCTTACCCTATTTACAGGTCTTTACTATGTCATTTTGTATACTCTTTTCCTAAAGAGAAAGACGCCTCTTGCCACAGAGCTGGGGGGAGTAGCAGGGGCCATGCCCCCGGTTATTGGATATTGCGCGGTTGAGGGAACGATAAATAGAGAAGCATTTACTCTTTTTATGATTATGTTTCTCTGGCAACCTGCCCATTTTTGGGCACTTTCTATAAAGTATCTGGATGATTATAAAAATGCCGGAATTCCTGTTATGGCAGTGGCAAAAGGCATCGGATACACAAAACTAAGAAGTCTTATCTATGTAGCGTCTCTTTTGCCAGTTAGTCTCGCGATATTTGCCTTCGGCACTGCAGGAGAGTTATACTTCTGGAGCGCAAGCCTCCTTGGGGCTTTGTATATTTTGCTCTGCATTCTCTGGCTATATAAAAGAGTCAGCGACATGCTGATGTTTTTTTACTCTGTTTTTTATCTAACCAGTCTTTTCACAGCTCTTGTTATGGATGTGAGGCGATGAGTCCCTGGTTTTATCTATCAATAGCATCGCTGTCAATCGGAGGAGTGTTTGCCCTTCTGGTTGCAATAGCAAGAACTCCAGTAATTCACCATATTTTTCCGGAGGGATATTTCTACTATGCCCTGGTGGGACATGTAGATTTGGCGATAGTTGTATTTGTGCTATCTTTTAGTGTCTTTCTATGGGAAAGAGCAATAAAAAAAGTTAGCAAAATAAGTTTCCTGCTTGCCTTTAGCGGTTTTTTAAATATCGCCCTTTCTTCTTTGATAGGTCATGGAAAGGTAGTGTCTAATAACTACCTGCCTACCATAGATAATGCTCTATTTTTGGCAGGGGCTGGATTTTACTTCCTTGGCTTTTGGCTTGCAAGTTTAGAACTATTGCCAAAAGTAAGAGTATTTTCCAAAGACCCTTTGGTGCATCTATCTTCAGTTGCAATAATTCTTAGCATCATCATGCTCTTTGCCTTTATAGTCTCGATTCCAAAAACAGGACCAAAATCAGAGCTTTATATGTTTTACGAAAGACTATACTGGGCGCCGGGGCATATCCAGCAGTTTATAAACGGCGTTATGCTTCTTTATGCCTGGTATTACCTTACTGCAAGGGATGTTAAGCTTAAGACTTTAAGAATTCTTAGCGTTGTCTTTGTTATTGCAAGCTCGCTTCAGGCATTGGTGCCTCTCATTTTCAAAGACCCTATTTCCAAAAATGCTATAATCTTTTCTGAGCTACTATACGCCATTGGTCTTGGAATTCCGATATTTATGCATCTTGCAGTATTAATGAGGTATTTAAAACCCAAATTCAAAGAGACAAAGTTTGCAGGAACTTTTCTATCAATGCTCCTCTTTACGATAGGTGCCTTAATTGCCTATATTGGATTTGATTCAGATTTAAGAATACCTGCGCATTACCATGGAATGGTTACGGCAATCACTATTGGATTTATGGCTCTTAGCTATGAAGTTTTATCAAAATCCAGCAAGCTCACATTAACACAGGTATATCTCTATGGAAGCGGTATGCTTATGTTTATCTCCGGGCTTTACTTTGCCGGGCTTTTAGGGGCTCCGAGAAAGGTCTTTGGGACTGGCTTTACTGATAATCCTGTTGTTTTGACCTCGCTTGGGGTTATGGGTTTTGGGACCGCTCTTGCAGTTCTTGGTGGGGCAATGTTTGTGATTTATCTATCATATCTGGCTTTAAAAACAGCTCTTGAAGAAGGGAAGAGTCAAGGCGCTGGCTGATATGTCGCGCCTGTGGCGCGGTTTCTAAGTATACAAAATACAGACAGTTGGTAGTGCACTTCATAACGCAGGAGGGAAGAAGCCCCTTTTCAAGTCTGTGTATGCAATAGTCGCACTTTTCTACCTTCATAGTCTGGGGGTTAAAGGAGATAGCGCCAAATGGGCAGGCTATTATGCAGGCTTTACAGCCTATGCATCTGGTGCTAAGAAGGTGCACAACTCCTTTTGAGTTTTTAACCATCGCGCCTGTTGGACATGCCATCACGCAGGGCGCAGGTTCACAATGGAAGCAGTTCATCGGCACGAAAAAAAGGTCAGGGCCATCTCCAAAGCCCCCAACTCTTGAAACTTTCATCGGGCGAATCTCTGGCTCTTTGAGCTCTTTTTCCTGCAAACAGGCCACCTCGCAGGAAAGGCAGCCTATGCACCTATCTATGTCTATTAGCATAACAGGGAATTTTTGCATCATTTAAAGTATAGTGCGATAATACCTCCAAGTGATGGTCGGGATTATAATGGGAAGCTATTCAGACTGGGAGTGGGTAAAGCCCTGTCATGAAATTCTAATCAGGTTCGGCATAGCGTGTGAGGTCAAAGTAGTCTCTGCACACAGAAGCCCAGAGCTGATGTTTGAATACGCAAAGAGTGCAAAGTCAAGAGGAATAAAGCTCATAATAGCAGCCGCAGGAGGTTCTGCCCATCTTCCCGGGATGGTAGCAAGTCTTTGCACCTTGCCTGTTGTTGCTATCCCTGTGCCTTCGAAGCATTTAAGCGGGGTTGATTCTTTGCTATCTATAGTTCAGATGCCCCCCGGGGTTCCTGTTGCCACAGTTGGCATAGGTAACGCAATTAACGCCGCACTTTTGGCAATAAGGATACTGGCTTTAACAAACCAGGAGATTGAAAAAAAGTTGGAAGCTCATTTTCAAAGCCTTAGAGAAGAAGTAAAAAAGATGCAGCTAATGCTTGAAGATTCTCTCAAAGAGTTGTAAATTTTAAGTAATTGCCTAAACTTATACTTATACTTTTCAGGAGGTCTTTGGAATGAACTTTCGTCAGATAAAGGAGAAACTTTTCCAGCTTGAGGAGAAAGGATATGTCACCTACGATGAGATAAATAACCTGCTTGGACCGGAAATAGTGGATACAGAGCTATACGAAGCAGTTATGGATATGCTTCAAGAGCGCGGAATCAAAGTAGTCGATAGTGAAGAGCTATTGAATGAAGAAAGAGAGGATGACCCAATCACAGTCTCAAACGAAAACCTTACCACAAGCTCCAAAGACGGCGACCCGGTAAGGCTATACCTCAAAGACATGGGCAAAATCCCTCTACTTACAAGAGAAGAAGAGATTATGTATGCAAAGCAAATCGAGCTTGGGCGAAAGATAATGAGAAGAGGGCTGCTCAGGACCTCTTTTCTCATAGAGAGGGTCTTAAAAGATTGGGGAGAGGTCTGCAACGGCAGGTTAAAGGCAATAGATTTAATGGATAACGTAGACGATAGTAAAAACATCGAAGAATACGAAGAGAGTCACGAAGCTCTGGAGAGATTTTTTATAAACAAAGGTCTGGAGCTCGCAAAAGCCTACAAAGACGCTCTAAAGTGGAGAGAACTCTACATTCAGTATCAGGATGAGGAATATAAAGCTGAATATCTAATCAGGCATGCCAGAATGAACCGCATCTTAAAAGAGCTAAAGCTAAAGCACTCTAAATTCGAAAGAATAGCAGATGAGCTTTTAAACCTATATAACAAATTCCACAAGAAATTTAAAGAGTTTGAGGTAAAGAAGAAAAAACTCGAAAATATCCATCCCGATGTTACAGAACTTATTCAAAACTATGACAAAGACAGAAAGCTTCAGGAAAAGGCAGAAAGGGCAGGATACGGCTTTGCAAGGTTTCAGATACTTCTAAACGAATACAAAGCCTGCTGGGAAGAACTAAGGTCTATAGAAAGAGAGATGGGAATCCTCCCGGACGAAGTGGATAAAGTCATAAGAATAATTCGCGAAGGGAGAACCAAAGTAACCCAGGCAAAGCAGGTTATGGTTAAGTGCAACCTAAGGCTCGTGGTTGCAATAGCAAAAAAATACATAAACAGGGGACTGCATTTTCTTGACCTGATACAGGAAGGAAACATCGGTCTTATGAGAGCAGTGGATAAATACGACTATAGAAAAGGCTATAAGTTCTCAACCTACGCAACATGGTGGATTCGCCAGGCAACCACAAGAGCAATAGCAGACCAGGCACGCACCATAAGAATACCGGTGCATATGATAGAAACAATGAACGAAATAACAAGAGCTCATAAAAAACTCTTTCAAGAGCTAGGCAGAGAACCATCTGTCGAGGAAATTGCAAGATATGTGGGTGTTTCAACAGAAAGAGTAAGAAAGGTTATGAGAGTTTCCCAAGAGCCTCTCTCTTTAGAAAGCCCGATAGGAGATGACGAAGAAACCAGCCTAAGAGACTTTATAGAAGACAAAAGCGTACCATCACCGGAAGAGCAGGTTATGAGAAAAGTCCTTCGCGAGCAGCTAATAAAAGCCCTGAGCTCTTTGCCAGAAAAAGAGCAAAACATCCTTATGTATCGCTACGGGCTAGTTGACGGCACTGAATACACGCTTGAGCAAATAGGCAAGATGTTTAATGTCACCAGAGAGAGAATAAGGCAGATTGAAAACAAAGCTATAAGAAAACTCCGTCATCCAACGCGAGTTAAGTATCTCGAGGGTTTTTAATAAGTGAGAAAATCTCAGCAAGGGAGGAGAAATCCTCCTTTGCAAGCCCAAGGCTTATAGCAATTCTGTAAGCATTTTTTGCACTGCTTAAGCAAAGGCTAAATAGTCCACTTTTACCTATAACCTCTTCAAGATATGAGAGGTCTTTTTCTATTAGCTCTATTGAAAAATGCGGGCTATAGTCTCTGGAGAGGAGTTTATCGGTCTTTGCATCAAGGATGTAAGACCTTCCTGCACCATTTTTAAGGACTTGAATAATAGTCTGTCTATCAAATCCAAGCTCTTCCCCAAGGGCTATAGACTCGCATATAGCCTGCATAAAAGTGCCAAGAACTAGATTGTTAATTAGTTTCAATTTAGAGGCGTTGCCTACCTGACCTGAGTAGATTATGGTTTTTGCAATCTTTTCAAGGAGAGGTCTGGCACTTTCAAAAGCTTCTAATTGGCCAGAAACCAGCATCGTTAGCTCTCCACTAAGGGCTGGCTTGACGCTTCCAAGGACCGGGGCTTCAAGGTAAGAAATTCCAAATTCTTTTAGCTTTTCATATGCAAGCTTTGTAAACTCAGGGTGGTTTGTCGTTATGTCTACTATAAGCTTTCCTCTAAGCTTTGCAAGGCAAAGGCCATCTTCACCAAAGAGAACCTTATAAACAGAGGCGGAATCAAAAAGCACAAGGAGCAACACATCACAAGAGCTTGCAAGAGCGCATGGACTTTCCGCAGAAACCAGTCCAAGCTCTTCGGCTTTGGCTTTGGTGCGGTTCCAGACAGATAGGTCAACACCCAAAGATAGGAGTCTTTTTGCTATCGCCTTTCCAAGAGAGCCAAGACCTATAAGACCTACTTTCATAAAAGCGTGGTTATTAATGAGTTGGCAAGTTCCCAATCTTCTTCGGAAAAGCTGGTGTAGGCTCTATCTTCCTCGCAGTAAATAGCCTCAGGGTCAAGACCTATAGCATCAAGCAGGTCTTTTAGCTCCTGTATTTTTTTTATCGGGACGCTAAGACCAAAGTTGTTTATCTCCCAAGCGTTCTGCTCTTTTGTCAGGAAAATGTCTATACAGAGCTCTCCAAGCTGGTAGGAAAGAGAGATTCTATCCGGCTCTGAAAAGCCGATGGTTTTTGCAACCTGGGATATAAGAAGGTTGAGATTTTGCATTCTTTAGAAATATTATATCACAACCTTGGCTCTTCTTGCAAGAGGAGAGAGACAGGTTTTCTGCCTGCGAATCCTTCGTTAAGTTCGTGCCAGAACATTATTGTATCTTCGTCTTCTTTCCAGCAAAGCCATATGTAGCGGTTTTGAAAGGTTGAGAGAAAGTCAACCAGAATCGGATCTATGCCTTTTATAACCCCGCCTAAGGATTCTATGCGCTTAAATAGAAGCTTTATTTGATGGTCTATATCTTTTATGTGGCTTTGAAGATACATAAGCTCAAGCTGATCGGATTCCTCGTCTATACGCTGTATAGAATCAACGAGCTCTGAGCGAAGAGATGATATCTCTTCGACTATTGGCTTGATAACTGGAATGAGCTCTCTTGCTGTGTCAAGGTCAAATACTTTCATGTGATTAAATTTAAACCCTTATGATAGAGGTTCAACAAAATCGCATGGCGTTGCAGGAGCTCCTGCAATTGCAAGAGCTAAAGGTGCAAATAAATAACATAAAAGAATCTCTAAGAAAAATAGACCAAGAAAAGGAACTATACGAAAACAGATATAGCAAAGCTTTAGAAGTCAGAAAGGAAATGCAAAGAAAGATAGAGGAGTTAAAACTTGAGGTCAAAAATATAGACTTTAAGATTTTAGAGCTCGAGGATAGAATCCAGAAAATCCACAAAAGAGAGAGGATTATAAAGCGCCCTGAGGAGTTTAAGGCATTATTAAGAGAAAGAGCAAAGACCGAAGAGATGATTTTAGAGCTAAAAAACCAGAGGGCTAAATTAAATCAGGATATAAATAACTTCTATCAAAATCATGAGATTAAGGCTGTAGAGAGTGAAATTAATGAGTTTTGTTTTGAGTTAAGAGAAATAGAAGATGGCAAAAAGAGGTTAATCCAGAGATTGGAGATAAAAACCAGAGAGTGGCAGGATTTATGCTCCAGAGTATCCAAAGAGCTCCTTGAAGAATTTGACAGATACGAAAAACAAATAGGGGTGCCGTTTCTTCTGAAGTTAGGAGATTGTTTTGACTGTGGAAGATGCGGGACAGTGCTTTCTTATTCACAGCAGATGAGCGTCATAAAAGGCTCTTTAACAAGATGTCAAATTTGTGGAGTTTATCTTTACTATGATAAAAGCAGTATCTGAGCTTGATTTTTATCTGATATTTGCCACGTTATTGCTATGCACGGTTGGACTAATTGGTTTAACAGGGGCTACTTATCATCAGCACGGACCTGAATTTGTTCTAAAGCAAGGGGCTTTTATGATTTTTGGGATATTTGTGATGATTTTGCTATCGCGAATTAAAATAGAAAGACTTATTGAACTTGCACCTGTGATTTATCTTTTTAACTTAAGTTTGCTTGCGCTTGTGCCTTTTTTTGGAAAGACAGTTTATGGCTCAAGTAGATGGCTTAGTTTAGGACCTTTTAGCATACAGCCTTCCGAGCTTATGAAGTTTTCACTGCTTTTGTTTTTTGTGTTTGTGGTTGATTATTCCAAAAAGCTGGGGCTAAAGGAGGTTGGAGTTATAGGTTTTGCTTTCATAGTGCCTTTTTTGCTGACTTTAAAACAGCCAGATTTGGGAACTTCTATAGTGTTTGTGATTATTATGGGTTGTTTTTTGTTTTTTGGGGGGCTAAAGCTAAGATACTTTTTGCTGTCAGGAATAGCGCTCTTTGTAATGTCACCTTTTATATGGGCAAACTTAGAAGAATATCAAAAACAAAGAATAATTGCATTTCTTGACCCATTTAAGGACTATCAAAAGAGCGGATATCAATTAATTCAGTCTGTTGTGGCGGTTGGCTCTGGCGGTATAGACGGTAAAGGATTATTCTCCGGCACCCAAACTCAGCTGATGTTTCTGCCCGAGAAACACACAGACTTTATCTTTGCGGTCATAGCAGAAGAGCTTGGAACAATTGGAGCTATGGCTGTTATTATGGGGTTTTTTATAGTCTTTGCAAGGCTTATGTGGCTTTCAATGAGATTAAAGATCTTAACTGGCAGGATATTTCTGGCAACGGCTGGAAGTGTATGGATGTTTCAAAGTAGCGTCAACATACTCATGAACATGGGGTGGATGCCGGTTGTTGGAATGCCTTTGCCTTTTGTAAGCTACGGAGGAAGCGCAATACTTACTTTCTTTGCGATTTTAGGAGTTTGCATAAGCTTTGTAAGAGAAAATGCAAAGAGAGAGCTTAGCTTTGAAGATGTTTGAAGGCATCTACATTCACATCCCTTTTTGCGAAAAGAAGTGTCCTTACTGCGATTTTTTCTCCATAGAGTCAGGAGATTATAAGACCTATCTTGAGCTAATTGCTAAGGAGGCAAAGCTCTATTCGCACCTTCAGGGCAAGATCAAAACCATGTATTTTGGCGGTGGGACTCCATCAATCTTAAAGCCCTGCGAGGTAAAGTCTTTAATAGATGCTCTTGGCGAAATTTTTGACCTTTCAAATCTTGAAGAGATTACTATAGAGTGTAATCCCGAGAGCTACAGCATCAAAGACTTTGAAGAGCTTTCAAAAACTGTAAACAGAGTTAGTTTTGGCATTCAGACCTTTTCTGAAAGGGGTCTTAAGCTCCTTGGAAGAACCCACAGCCCTCAAAGGGCAAAGAGAGCCGTAATGGATGCAAAAAACGCAGGATTTGAAAACATAAACATAGATATTATCTACGCATACCCAGAACAGACAAAGGAAGAGCTACTGAAAGACCTTGAGATGGCGCTTGAGCTAGAAATTAGTCACATTTCAGCTTATTTGCTAACCATTTACGAGGATACTCTTTTTGAGCTTATGGTCAAAAGGGGGGATTTAAAGCCTTTTGATGAGGACAGAATTGAAGAGTTTTACATTTTAGTGGATGAGTTTCTTACAAAGAGCGGGTTTTCGCATTATGAGGTTTGTAACTTTGCAAAAGAAGGGTTTGAATGCAGGCATAATCTGATTTACTGGCAAAACAGGCCTTTTTTAGGTCTTGGGGCTTCTGCAGGCGGATTTATTCAGGGCATTAGATACTTAAATGTAAAAAACTTAAGACTCTATGAAGAGCTAATAAGAAAAGGTTTAAGACCAGTTTATAGCCTTGAAGTGCTTGAAAGTAGAGAGTGGCTATTTGACTATGTTTTTTGCAACTTAAGAACAAAAATGGGGATTAAAAGGTGGTTTTTGCCTAACTTAGAGCTTCCAGAAGATACATATATATCCAGGGATGGGAATTTTAAACTCAGTTTAAAAGGCTGGCTTTTGATAAACGAGGTTTTAAAAACTCTGAGGGAAGAGCTCTGAGGATATATCTAAAGAAGAACCTAAAAGGCGTTTTGCCAGTAACTGTCTTTCACGCAATGGCGAGACTGAAAGTCTTTGGGCTATTTTTGTGTGAGCCTGCTGATAAGTTTTTAAGCGTTGGGATAACAAGCGGGCTTGAGAAAATCATTGACGAAAAAATCGCGCGTCAGCGCGGATACAGGATAATAAAAAGATATACAGGTGGAGGGGCGGTTTTGCTTGGGCCGGGGCAAATATTTTACGAGCTTGTTTTGCCAAGGAGTGAGGTTTGTTTTAAGGTAGAAAGAGCCACGAGAGAGCTCTCTTTGCCGGTAGCTGAGTTTTACAGATCTCTTGGGCTTGATGCCAGGGTCGAGGGGCTTGATATAACAGTTGGGGGCAGGAAAATAAGCGGGCAGGGGGCAGGCGACATAGACGGGGCTTTTGTCTTTGTGGGTAATGTCCTTATGAGGTTTGACCCATCGGAGTTTGCAGAGGTTATAAAAACCAGGAGAAAACAGGAGCTTTCAGAAGAGCTTTATAGAAACATCACATGGCTTGAAAGAGAGGGGATTTTTCTAAAGCCGGAGGAGGTTTTCAAGATGCTAATAGAGGAGTTTAAAAAGGTGTTGCCACTTGGCGAGGTTTCAGAGCTTCCTGAGGAGGTTTTTAAGCTAACAAGGCAGGTAGAGATAGAGCTTGAAGAGGATTGGGAGGAGGATAGGCCCATAGGGGAGATAAAGCTGAGAGAAGGTGTGATGTTTAAGTTAAACTGATAGAGTTAAAAAACTTGACAAATTGATACTTAGATTTTATTATTAGGAGAGGAGGTATAAAAATGCCTGAGAAAGTGATAGGTATTGACCTTGGGACTACCAACTCTGTGGTTGCGGTGATGGTTGGCGAAGAGCCAATAGTTATAGCAAATCAGGAAGGTTCAAGACTAACGCCTTCTGTGGTTTCCTGGGGCAAGGATAGAGAAATCATGGTAGGAGAGCCTGCAAAAAGGCGCGCAGTTTTAGAGCCAGAAAACACAATCTACGAAGCAAAGCGCTTTATAGGCAGAAAGTTTGAGGAAGTGCAATCAGAGATAAAGAGAGTGCCATACAAGGTAGTGGCGGACGAAAAGGGCGATTCAGCCTTTAGCATTCCAAACGCGGGAAAGACCGTAAGACCCGAAGAGGTAGGCGCGCAGGTTTTAAAGAAATTAAAAGAGGCAGCGGAGGCATATCTTGGCGAGAAGATAACCAAAGCTGTCATCACAGTGCCCGCATACTTTAACGAGCGTCAAAGGCAGGCAACAAAAGATGCAGGCGCACTCGCAGGTCTCGAGGTTTTAAGGATAATAAACGAGCCAACGGCAGCTGCGCTCGCTTACGGACTTGACAAAAAGAGCAACATCAAAATACTCGTTTACGACTTTGGCGGCGGAACTTTTGATGTTTCTATTCTGGAAGGTGGAGACGGCGTTATAGAGGTAAAGGCGACGGCCGGAGATACCCACCTTGGCGGTGCAAACATAGACGAGCGCATTATGGAATGGCTACTTGAGGAGTTTCAGCGAGACACGGGCGTTGACATAAGGCGCGATAGAACTGCCCTTCAGAGACTAAAAGAAGCCAGCGAACAGGCTAAAAAAGAGCTCTCTTTTAAATTAGAGACCGAGATAAACCTACCCTTTATAACGATTGACCCATCAACCAATCAGCCACTGCATCTTCAGAAAAGACTAACCAGAGCAAGGCTCGAGGAGATGATAAGAGATTTGGTTGATAGAACCATGAACATAGTCCGTCAGGCTCTGGAAGATGCAAAATTAAGACCAACCGACATAGACGAGGTGGTTTTGGTAGGGGGCTCTACCAGAATTCCTCTCGTTCAGCAAAAAATCAGAGACTTCTTTTCAAAAGAGCCAAACAAGGGCGTAAACCCTGACGAGGTTGTCGCGGTTGGGGCTGCCATACAGGCTGGGGTCTTAACAGGACAGGTCAAGGACATCCTGCTGGTTGATGTAACACCGCTATCTCTGGGGGTTGAGACCCTTGGGGGCGTTATGACGGTTTTGATTCCAAGAAACACCCCTATACCATTTAGAAAGTGCGAGATATTTACAACCGCAACCGACAACCAGACAGAGGTGGAAATTCATGTCCTTCAGGGAGAGAGACAGATAGCTTCGGAAAACAAATCTCTGGGTAAGTTTTATCTAACCGGTATACCCCCAGCACCAAGGGGAGTGCCAAAGATTGAAGTTTGCTTTGACATAGATGTCGATGGAATTTTGCATGTAAGCGCAAAAGACCAGGCAACGGGCAAAGAGCAGTCTATAAAGGTTCAGGCATCCTCAGGGCTTACCAAAGAAGAGATTGACAAAATCATCAAAGACGCCCAGCTTCACGAAGAGGAAGACAAGAAAAGAAAAGAGCTAATAGACGCCAAAAACCAGCTTGATCAGCAAATTTATACACTTGAAAAGCTCCTGAGAGAGCAATCGGACAAGATACCTCAGGAATATAGTCAAAAAGCCCAGGAAGTTTTGCAACAGGCAAGGAAAACCCTTCAGACCAGTCAGGACATTACCGAGATTCGCAAACAGGCTGAAGAGGTTGTAAGGATGCTAAGCTCCATAGGCACTCAGCTCTATGGAAGCGAAAAAGGCGATGTGATAGAGGGCAAGCCAATTTAAGGCTATAATTAATTTAGAAAAATGCCAAGGCTTGCTCTCTTTGTTATTTTGATATTTTCAACACTTAGAGCCAGCGAGCTTAAAAATCCCCAGAGGGTTCAGGCGCTATATAGCGAGCTTGGCGCTATCTGCCTCTGGTCCTGTTTTGGAAATCCAACAGAGCTTTATAGCCAGTACAGGACTCTTTTGAGCATTTTGCCCCAGCACGGCATCGATCCAGAACAATTCAAAGCAGAAGCCAATCAGGAACTTAAAATAACAGACAACCTTTTGCAAATAGCAAACGCTTTATATTATGGGCAGTTAAACCCTGCCACAGTCTTTAGAGGTGCAAAAATCCCTCAAAAGCAAGACATCACCATGCAAACGCTCGTTAACCTAATAAGACAGAGGAGATTGCAAGATTTACCAAAAGAGCTCTCTCCGAATAATCCTGAATACGAGGCGCTAAGCAAGTGGGCCGAAAGATACATAAGCCTCTTAGAAGAAGATTGGCCCAAAATAAATCAGGTTAAACTGCAAATTGGCACAAAGCATCCGGAAGTTCTAAAGCTAAGAAAAAGACTTTATTTGCTTCAGGATTTACCAGGCGAATCAGGCGGAGACATTTTTGACGAGGAGCTAAAAAGAGCTCTTATGGAATTTCAAAAAAGGCACGGACTTTTGCCAACTGGAAATTTAGACCAGAAAACCACCATGGAGCTAAATGTAACGCCAAGAGAGAGATTAAAGACGATATTTTTAAACCTTGAGAAGCTAAGATGGGTAAGTCCGCCTCCAAGAGGGATGTTCGTGATGGTAAATGTGCCATCCTACGAGCTTTTTTTATACGAAGATGGTAAGGTAAAGCTGACCTCAAAGGTAGTGGTGGGAAGAGACTTCAAAGGGGATACAAGACCTACCCCGATTATTTATAGCCAGTTAAGTTACATAGTTTTAAATCCAAAATGGTATGTGCCGCCTTCGATTGCAAGTAAAGATATCCTCCCAAGGGCTCAAAGAGACCCGTCAATCATTCAGAGAAAAAGGCTCAGAATTTACAAAAACGGCGAGGAGGTTGACCCATCCAGTATAGACTGGGCAAACATAGACCCTAAAAGACCTCCTTTTATGCTGGTTCAGGATTCAGGTCCTGGCAACTCCCTTGGGCAGATAAAGTTTCACTTCCCAAACGACTTTGATGTCTATCTTCACGACACTCCGGAGAAGCACCTATTTAATAGACATAAGCGAGCTTACAGCTCTGGCTGTATAAGGGTAGAAAAGGCAAGACAACTTGCAAGCGAGCTACTTGGATGGAACGAAAACAGATTAAATAGAGCCATAGCTTCAAGACAAAACATCAGCGTCAGCCCACAATCAAAAGTGCCAATTTACATAGCATATCTGACTGCGTTTGAAAGAGACGGGATTTTAAACTTCCGCGAAGACATCTACGGATACGACAAAAAACTATTAAAAGCTCTAAAGGAGGTGGACTTTGCAAGAAATATCAGTCCCGGAGGATATCAAACAAAAAGTAATTGAAAAGATTTCAAACAAACAGCTTGCAAAGATGGCCTTTGAATACATAAAGCTAAGAATAGACGAAAACGGAAAGGCTAAGGTTGTTGAAAACTTTGACAAAACAGAGCATCATGCGCTCTGGTTTACTGTCCTTGCGTGTGTGAATTACACAAAGCGCATCTTAGAAGGTGAAGACATAGATGTTTGACCACTGCTTTGAAAGAGCAGGCTCAGTTTACGGCATTGAGCCAAGGCTCTTAAGAGCTATTGCCCAGGTAGAGAGCTCTATGAAACCCTGGGCGATCGGGGTAAATAAAGACGGAAGTATTGATATAGGACTTATGCAAATCAATTCAAGATGGATAAAGACAGCCGGGATAGATAAAAGCTGGCTTTTTGATCCATGCTATAGCGCGCACTTCGGGGCAATGGTTTTAAGGCTCTGTATGGATAGCTTTAAAGACCTAAAGCAGGCAGTAGATTGCTACAACAAGGGGAAAAGAGCATCGTCGGATAGTGAATATGTCAGGAAAGTTATGGCAATTTACGAAGGCAAAACATATCCAAAGCCAAAGAGAGAGACATACATAGAGCCAATAGCAGTCATATTTGGAAGGTTTTAAAGGGGGGTAGCGGGGGGAATTCCCCCCGCGCTTATGATATAATCAAGATTTTCAAACTATGAAGAGGGATTTTATTGAGCTTGACGATCTAAGCCCTGAGGAGGGCTGGAAGGTAATAGATTGGGCGCTTGAGATAAAAAACGGGCAGTTTGAGGAGTTTTTGAAAAGAAGAGTCGTGGGGCTTTACTTTAAAAAGCCTTCGACCAGGACCAGGGTCTCTTTTGAGGCAGGGGTTGCAAAACTTGGTGGAACCTGTGTGTTTTTGCAGGAGGATACCCTGCAATCATCAAGGGGAGAGGAGCCAAGAGACACTGCAAGAACTCTTTCGCAGTATCTGGATTTGATAGTCATAAGGGCCGAGCATGCTTTGGTTAAGGAAATGGCAAGGTGGTCTAAGGTGCCGGTTATTAATGCCCTTACGGAACTATCGCACCCTTGTCAGATACTTGGGGATGTTTTAACACTTTGTGAGTTTTTTGGCAAAGACCTGAAAAATGTCAAGGTGGCTTATTTGGGAGATGGAAACAATGTTTGCAATAGCCTGCTTATTGGTGCGGGGATGTTTGGGTTTAATTTAGTTGTCGCTTCGCCAGAAGGGTATAGACCATCCAGAGAGTATTTAGAAAGAGCCCTGAAATTAGCAGTCAAAAGCGGGGCTGATATAAGGCTTGTTGATAGTGCTGATAAAGCGCTTGAGGGTGCGGATGTTATATATACAGATGTCTGGTTTAGCATGAATCATCAAAAAGACGAGCAAAAAAGAAGAGCTCTTGAGTCTTTTTGCGTAAGTAAGAGCCTTATAGGAGATAAAAAAGTCAAAATAATGCACTGTCTCCCTGCCAGAAAGGGAGAAGAAATAGAGGAAGAGGTTTTTGAATCTCATGCGGAGGAGATTTTCCTGCAGGCTAAAAACAGGATGTTTGCCCAGATGGGACTTATGAAGTTTTTATTAAGTTAGAATTTATGAAAATTGGCTTTGTATCAAGGTTTGGTCTAATTAGGGCTCTAAGCGCAGAGAGCATTTTTAGAAAGTATGCAAAACTTGGGCTTATAAGCGCCGAGGTTTATTCTGCAGGGGTTGAAGAGTGTGACAAATCCTGTGACACTTTGGTGGAGGTTTTGTTAGAGCTAGGGTTTGAGGTAGATGGACTCAAAGTTAGGCACATTGAAGAAATACCCTATGACAGACTTGATATTTTAATAACGCTTGCACCTGAAGCAAGGGACAGATGCCCTTATTTGCAAAGTCATAAAAGAAGAGAACACTGGAATGTGGATGAAGTTAGCATCTTATCCAGAGACAATATCAAAAAGACTATAAAAAGCATCGAGGCAAATGTCAAGAACCTTCTTAGAATATAGCTATAATCATAAGTGATGATAGACATAACCAAGCTTAAAACTTTCGTCGCGGTTGCGGACCTTGGGAGTTTTTCAAGAGCTTCTGAGATATTATATGTAACACAGCCTGCGGTCACCCAGCAAATTAAAGCCCTTGAGAAGATAGTGGGGGCAAAGCTACTTCAGAGACTATCTGGCAAGATAGTTTTAACAGACGAGGGTAAAAGAATTTATCAAATAGCAAAAAACCTCCTGAGTGATTATGAAAACCTGATGGAAGAGATGTCAAAGATAAAAAAAGATTTCAAAGATACGCTTTTATTAGGCGTTAGCATGACCCTAAGCGAATACAAAGTGCCAGAGCTGATTGCGGAATTTCACTCGCAACTACCAAATGTAAACATAAGGTTAACGGTTGATAACTCCCAGCATATAGAAGACGGAGTCGCTTCCGGGGTTTTAAATCTTGGAATTATAGAAAGAGAGCCATCTGAAAAATTTAGCTATGTAAAGTGGATTATGGACGAGGTTGTTTTCTTTGTAGGATATCAGCATCCATTTGCAAAAAGGGAAGAGATAGAACCCGAAGAGCTCTATAAAATACCTCTGGTTTTTAGAGAAGTAAGCTCAGGGACCAGAAAAGTGGTAAGAAGAGAGCTGGAAAGACTTGGGGTTATATTTGAGCGTTTAAATATCAGGATAGAGACCAATTCAAGCAGGACGATAATAAACATGGTTAAAAACGGCTACGGGGGTAGCTTTCTCTCAAGGGGCTTAATAAGCGAAGAGGTAGCCAAAAACAGACTCGTCGAGGTAAAAATAAAGGGCTTTAACGCAAGCAGATGGCACTACATTATATATCCCGAAAACGAAAGGCTTACATTTCTAGCCGGTAAGTTTACTAAATTTTTGCTATCTAAAGAGTCTTCTGAGATAGTCCTTAAATGAAATGTGGAATCGTTTTTGACGTTGACGGGGTTTTGATAGATGTTGAAAACTCCTATAGGGCCGCAATCAAATTAACAGCGCAAAAATTTTTAAATAGAGAAGTAAAAGACAGCGAGGTAAAGAGGGTTAAGTTAGAGCTTGGGATAAACAATGACTGGTTTGCAACCAAAAGGATAATAGAAGACAGCGGGATGGAAGTAAGTCTTGAAGAAATAATCAGGGAATTTAATAAATTTTATGAAACTTTAAAACATACTGAAAAGCTCCTTATAGGTCACGGGGTTTTAAGGGAGATAAGAGAGCTCTCAAGACCCATGGGGGTAGTTACCGGAAGACCAAGAAAAGACCTTGAGGAGGGGTTTAATAAATTTAGCCTGTGGGAATATTTTGATTTTATAGTTGATGAAGACACAATTCCCGAAAGGGATTTGAGAAAACCTCATCCCTTTGCTTTATCTTTTTGTCTTAAAAATCTCGGGGTGGATACCTGCGTCTATATTGGGGATACTTTGGCAGATTATATGATGCTAGAGGGGTTTAAAAAACAGAGCGGGCTTAGAGCCCACTTTATAAACTTAGGACCTGAGTTTATGGGGATTAAGAGCTCTAAGTTTGGCTACCTTCTGGAAGAGATTCAAGAGGGACTGCATGCTCTGGAATTAAAACAGGAATGTCGTCAATAAAGGGGTAATAAACCTTGCAATAGTGACACACAAGGCGCTTCTTTAGAGGCAAATACTCCAATGGACCCTTGCAGATAGGGCAGGCGAGTATAGATAAGAGCTCTTCAGATAGCATTTTAGGGTTTATCTTCGTCAAAGTCGTCTTCTGGGATGTTCTCTATAGGGTCTTCCAGCCCATCATCCTCGTCATTATAGACATGTTCTTGAGTAAGTTCTGATAAAAGCTGTGCGTAGTCTTCTGCAGAGAGGAGGTCTTCGATTTCCTGAGTGTCAGAGAGTTCTATTTCAAAAAGCCAGCCATCGTCATAGGGGCTTTCCACAACCTGAGACGGCTCTTCGTCAAGGGATTCGTTAACCTCCACAACTACGCCAGAGAGCGGGGTGATGATTGTAATAACCTCATCGCCAAATTCTATGCTTGCTGAGACATCTCCAGTTTCTAATTCTGCGTCTCTATTTGGGAGTTCTAGACTATCGACCTCTTCGAGGTTTCTCGCGGTAAAGTCGGTAATTCCTATTGTCGCTCTGTTGCCTTTTATTTTGACCCACAGATGGTCTTTGGTGTAATACCTATCTGGCCTTATTATGTAATCCCCTACCAGAATGTCTTCCATATCAAACTCTCCTCCTTAAACTAAATCATATTCTATGCCGTATTCTGCTCTGGCGAATTGTATTATCTGGGCAAAATCCTGAGTTGTATTGTCAAGGGAGCTCTCAAGAGTTCTTATTACATAATCGAGGTCTATGAGCCTCAGAAGCGCAAGACCTCGCCAGCCTCCATTAACGGCATGGAGCAGGTTCTGTCTTCTTGCCCTTAGGAATTGTTTTATGGTATCTATAGAGTGCTCGAAACCGATGTCTGCTACAAACACATCGTTACCTCTTAGCTTTTTAAGACCTTTGTAAATACCATAAAGCAGATTACCTGTTTCATTGAGGATATAGATAAGCTCCGGGAATGAATCTATAATGTGCTTCCTATCAGAAGTTATAACGGCATAAAGACTATCCCTTCCAAGCAGGCGCTCAACTGGCGCAAGCTTTTCGGAAATACTTGTTATATTAAGCTCTCTGGGAAGTAAAAGCAAAGCTTTCATGCTATTGCGATATTATAGAGGTTCTTCTGGAGGTATAGAATGGAAAAAATAAGGCTAGCGCTGGCTGGTGTTGGGAACTGCGCAAGTAGTCTCATTCAGGGCATTTTTTACTACGCAAAGAGAAAGGAGAGTCTATCCGGGCTTATGTTTGAAGATATAGGAGGATATAAGCCCTGGGACATAGAGCCCGTTGCCGCCTGGGACATAGACGAGAGAAAGGTAGGTAAAGACCTATCAGAGGCAATATTCCAGGAGCCAAATTGCACTGCAGTTTTTGAGCCAGATATTAAAAAAACGGGCGTAAAGGTAAGGATGGGCAAAATTCTGGACGGGTTTGCCCCGCACATGCAAGAATACCCACAGAATAAGAGGTTTGTGATTTCAAAGAGCAAAGAAGACGAGCTTGAAGATGTGGTAAGGGTCTTAAAAGAAACCGGGGCTCAGGTTTTGATAAATTATGTCCCTGTCGGTTCAGAAGAGGCTGCAAGGTTTTATGCAAGAGCCTGCATTGAAGCAGGCGTTGCTTTTGTAAATGCAATGCCTACCATCATCGTCTCTGACGAAAAATGGGCAAGGGAGTTTACATCAAGAGGTATACCCGCAGTCGGAGATGACATAAAGTCGCAAATTGGAGCGACTATAGTGCATAGAGCTCTTGCAGAGCTCTTTAGTCAAAGAGGAGTAAAAATAGATAGAACCTACCAGCTAAACTTTGGCGGAAACACAGACTTTCTGAATATGCTAAAAAGAGACAGATTAAAGACCAAAAAAATTTCCAAAACAAAGGCGGTTACATCGATTGCAAAAAATATCCAGGAGGAAAATGTCCACATAGGCCCTTCGGACTATGTAAGCTGGCTATTAGATAGGAAAATAGCCTATATAAGACTAGAGGGCAGGATTTTTGGGGACGTAAGTATCTCTTTAGAGCTAAGGCTGGAAGTTGAAGATTCGCCAAACAGTGCCGGGTCTGCAATAGATGCAATAAGGTGTTGTGCTCTGGCGCTTGATAGAGGAATATCAGGGCCTCTTATTTCAATAAGTGCCTATACTATGAAGCATCCGCCAGAGCAATACCCTGACTGGCTTGCAAGAAAGATGGTGGAAGATTTTATAAGTGGAAAGAGAGAGAGATAAAATCTGGATGCATGTTGCAAGTGTAGGGGAATTTAATTCAGTAAGGTGGCTTATAGATGAGCTAGAGAAACACTTTGAGGTGGTTTTAACTTACTTCTCGCCAAGGGCGAGAGATTATTTAATAAATTCAAACTTAAAATTTGTGCAAAGAGTGCCCTTAACGCCATGGGGGATAAAAAGTCTTGAGAATCTCATAAAGCCAAGAGCCTTTTTTCTGGTTGAGAGAGAGCTCTGGCCACCTTTCAAGCTAATAAGGTCTAGAAAAATATGGATAGGCGCCTACTCAAGAGGTGGGTTTTTGGAAAGGTGGATAGGCAAAGACTTTGAGCTGGTTCTTACAAGGACGCAAAAAGACGCGGAGCTGATGTCAAAAGCTGGCATAAGGGCAAGATGCTGTGGAAATCCAAAGTGGGTTTTAAAAGAGCCAAAGGATTTAAAACTCAAACTTGAAGGAAGGCTAATAGTTCTTGGAAGTTCTCACGAAGGTGAGGAAGTTTTGATAAAGCATGTCTTTAGAGAGCTTCTAAAAGAGTTTGAGGATTTAAAGCTCATCGTTGCCCCAAGGCACATAAAGCGTGCAGACAGGGTTTTGGAAATTTTTAAAGACCTTGGCGCAAAAAAAAGGAGCGAAAATTCAAATACCTGGAGGGTTTTGATTCTAGACACTCTCGGAGAGCTCTTTGGCATCTACAAATATGCAAACGCCATAGTCATGGGAGGAACATTTGTAAAAATAGGCGGGCATAACATCGCAGAAGCTATGTTTTTTAAAAAGCCAGTGATATTTGGACCTTATACTCATAAAATCAAAGACATGGTAGAGACATCGCTTGAGATGGGGCTTGGATATAGAGCCATGGATGTAAAAGACCTTGAATTTATCCTCAAAAACCTCCTGAAAAACCCTCAGGAAAGAATCCATATAAAAGACATTGCAAGTAGCGTCAAAGAGTGCTACATTTTAGAAGTTTTTAAATTTTTAGAATGAAAGCGCTTGTTTGGGGGCTTGGAGAGAGCGGTCAGGGGGCTATTGAGCTGCTTAAAGCCAGAGGATATCAGGTCCTTGGGGCAAAAGACGGCGATTTAGAGCCAGAAGAAGCTCTAAAGGGCATGGACCTTCTTGTGCTATCGCCCGGCATCTCGCCAAGGCACAAAATAATAAAACTTGCAAAAGACCTTGAGATAGAAACCATAGGAGAGCTAGAGCTCGCATGGAGGTTCTTTAGAGGAACAGCTCTTGCAATTACAGGCACTGACGGAAAGTCCACAACCACAAGAATGCTATACCTTATCCTCAAAAGGGTCTATGGCGACAAGGTCTTTGAAGGGGGCAATGCAGGACTTGCGTTCTCAAGGATAGTGCTTAAAGACCCTGAAGCGATAGCGGTTCTTGAGGTCTCTTCATTTCAGGGAAGAAGCCTAAAGACCTTCAGGCCAAAAGTGGGGGCTTTTTTAAACTTCTCACCAGACCACCTAGACTGGCACGAGGATATCTGGGACTATCTTTATAGCAAGCACAGAATTTTTCTTAACCAGACCGAAGAGGACTTTCTTCTACTCAATGGAATAGACAATAGAATAAAGCGCGCCTTCGGCGCAGGTAAAAAGTTTTTTATACCTCAAGATGGAAAGCTAGAGGGCAAAAGGGGAATTTTCTTTGGCGAAACTCTATTTGAGAATTTAAAACTCAAATGCAAACATAACGCCATCAACGCACTCTTTGCAGGTGCAATGGCAAAGCTCTTCGGCGTAGAAACCACAGTAATAAAAGAAGTTCTTGAAAGTTTTACAGGTCTTGAGCATAGACTCGAGCTAGTTAAAGAGATTAAAAATGTTAAAATCTTTAACGACTCAAAGTCAACAACGCCAAACGCTCTAAAAGCGGCACTTGAATGCTTTGAAGACAAAAGCGTTATCCTGATAGCAGGTGGCAAAAACAAGGGTCTTTCCTTTAAAGAGCTAAAAACCCTTGTAAAGAGAAAGCTAATAGCCTGCTTTTTAATAGGAGAATCCAAAGAGGAGATAGCAACCGAGCTCTCTTTCAATAACTTGGAGCTTTGCGACACTTTGGAAGAAGCCACTAAAAAAGCTATAAAACTCGCCCTATCATGTGGCAAAGAGTGCCAGGTTTTATTCTCTCCCGGGTGCGCCTCTTTTGATATGTTTAAAAGCTACAGAGAAAGAGGCGAAAAATTCAAAGCTCTGGCTGAGAGCTATTCCCACTCTATGGTCGAGGGGGGCTTGGAAGATATATCGTAAACCACCCTGTTTATGCCTCGCACCTCTGAAACTATCCTCCTTGCAACTTTGTCAAGAAACTCGTAAGGGAGTCTTGCCCAGTCTGCGGTCATTCCATCTACGCTCTCTACCGCCCTTATGGCAACTGCGCGCTCGTAAGTTCTCCTATCACCCATTACGCCAACAGTCCTTACAGGAAGAAGTACGCAAAAAGCCTGCCAGACTCTTCCATATAGTCCAGAAGATTTAAGCTCGTCGATCAGGATCTTATCTGCTTTTCTAAGCATATTAAGACTCTCCAGGTCAACTGGACCGACTACCCTTATAGAGAGTCCAGGACCCGGGAAAGGATGACGATTCAGTATCTCTTCAGGAACCCCTATGAGCCTGCCTATGGCTCTGACTTCATCTTTAAAGAGCTCTCTGAAAGGCTCAAGAAGCTCAAGACCCAAATCTTTAGGAAGACCCCCGACATTGTGATGGGTTTTTATTACCTGAGCTCCTCTTATGTGAGCGCTCTCTACAACATCCGGATACAAAGTCCCCTGCAACAAAACCTCAGCGCCAAAAGAATCTGCCTCCTGTTTTAAAACCCTGGCAAACACCGTGCCAACTCTCAAGCGCTTCTGTTCCGGGTCTTCAACTCCCTCAAGAGCCTTTAAAAACTCCTCTGAAGCGTCCACTACCTTTGGGGAAATGCCGGCAAGTTTAAGGCTCTCTACCACCTCCCTGACCTCTCCCTCTCTTAAAAAGCCATTGTCGATAAAGACACACCTAAGACGCTCATTGATTAATTGCTTTGTCAGCACTGCGCCAACAGTTGAATCAACACCGCCTGATAGCGCACAGATGACCTTTTTGTCTTTTGCGACCTTTTCAATCTCCGCTTTTGCAACTTTGACAAAATCTTCTACTTCCCAGTTTGGACCTATGCGGCAAAGATTTAGCATAAAGTTTTTCAAAATCGCCTGACCATTCTGGGTGTGGCTGACCTCTGGATGAAATTGCAGTCCAACTATGGGTAAGTCTTTGTGGGCAATTACAGCGTTGGGAGAGTTTGATGTGCTTGCAATTTGCTCAAACTCAGAGGGCAAAGACTCAACATAGTCTGAGTGGCTCATCCAGACTTCAAATTCTTTAGAAAGCCCTTCAAAAACCGGATGATGTTTTTTTATCTCAAGTGTTGCCCTGCCAAACTCCTGGGCATTTGCTCTTAAGACCCTTCCGCCAAGCTGATATGCTATTACCTGAAGACCGTAGCAAATGCCAAGAATCCCAACTCCGAGACTATATATACTCTTATCTGGAAGTTTAGCATCCTCAGAAAAAACAGACGCAGGACCGCCCGAAAGAATAATGCAGCTTGGGTCAAGAGCCCTTATTTCATCAGGGCTTATATCAGGCGGTTTTATGAGACTAAAATACCCAAGTTCTCTGAGTCTTCTTGCAATAAGCTGGGTATACTGTGAGCCAAAGTTTAAAATAACTGCGGGGCGAATTTTTGCTCTAGAGTCCATCCTTTAATCCCATACTGACAAACTTTCTAACCCATTCTATGGAAGAGGAAAATACCTCAGAAGGAGTCCCTATTTGCATAATCTCCCCATCTTTTAAAACCATAATCCTGTCGGATATAGAGAGTGCAGAAACCATATCGTGAGTCACAACTATCGAAGTAGCCATAGTGCGCTCTCTGGTTGAGAGAATAAGCTCGTCAATGAGTCTGCTATTAATTGGGTCAAGCCCAGATGTTGGCTCGTCGTAGATGATGAGCTCTGGGTTTGTTGCAAGTGCCCTTGCAAGGGCAACACGCTTTTTCATACCTCCAGAGAGTTCTGCAGGAAATAGGTCCATATGCTCCTGATTTAGACCTACCATCCTTAGCTTTTCAAGAGCCAGGGACTTTAGCTCCTTGGCAGAATAGGAAGAGTGCTCAAGGTGATAAAAAACCACATTTTCCCACACTCTCAGGCTATCAAAAAGTGCAGAATTTTGAAACAAATACCCAACTTTTTTGCGATATTCGTCAAGTTCAATCGGAGACAGAGATAGAATAGACCTTCCAAAAACGATTATGTCCCCTGCTGAGGGTTTTAAAAGCCCAACTATGCACTTTGTTATGGTGGTTTTTCCACTGCCACTACCTCCTAGGATGGTAAAAACTTCCCCCCTTTGAACTTCAAAGCTGATGTTTTTTAAAATTACCCTGCTTCCGAAGCTAAGGTGTAGGTTTTTTACCTTTATAAGACTATCCATTTAGCTCATCATGGCTTTAATCACTATCTGATCAAGCTCTGAAGCCTTTTGAAGATTACCGGTATGTGCAAATGGTATAGGTCCAAGGACAGTTCCGCCCGGGAAGAGATTGTCTTCAATGCGCTCGATACTTAATTCAAAAACGCTAACGGGGAATTTAAGCTCTTCTATGCGCTCAAGCACAAGTTTAACAGAACCGTAAATACTTATTGCAGTATCGAGACTAAAGAGAATAATACCAGCAAACTGGTTTTCAAGCATGTTTTTTGCGCTTTGAGAGCCTGAGCTCACCGCAAGGCGAATGTTTGTTTCGCTGAGCGGATATATCCATGTTAGAAATGTTAAATGTGGCTGGAGCTGCATATCTCTGGTTGCAAGCACTGCGGGAAATATCCCGGTTTTACGCATAAGTTCAAAAAGCTCTTGAGGTATCATCTCAGTCCTCCGCTCTTTAAAAGGTTTCTAAAGGAAATTACTCTCTGGACTGTTGTAATCAGTCCACCAAGTGCCAAAAGACTAACCGACCATAAAATAGCATCCTGATAAAATATAGAAAAAACTATCCCTGAAAGTAGCACCACCCATCTCTCTGTTCTTTCAAAAATGCCACTCTTTAGATCAAAGCCAAGACCCTCCGCTCTGGCTCTTGCGTAGCTTACGCTAAAAGAAAAAACTATAGCAAGCATACATACTACACTTAAAAGCTTGCCCTGATCTCTTAAAGCTATAGCAATAAGCGGTGCGGCGTCAGAGAATCTATCAAAAAGAGAATCAAAAAAAGCACCAAAGGTAGAGCTCTTCTTTAGTCTTCTTGCAAGCGCCCCATCAATTGCATCACTTAGCGCGCCAAATAGCAAAAAAACAAACGCAACAATAGCAATATCCAGATAAAGCATTAAAGAACCAACCAGGACCAGAATAAAGCCACAAACAGTTACAAAATTAGGGCTCACGCCCCTTTGCTCAAGAAACTCAAGCAGGGGGTCAAATACTCTCTCTATATGAGGTCTTAACTCTTTGACAAACTGTGCCATTTTAGAAAATATTTTAAATCAAGGACTATGAACCTGAGAATAGGGTTTGGCTTTGACTCTCACGAGTTTGACTTTAAAAAACCCTGCTTTCTGGGGGGAATTGAAATTCCTGAGGAACCAGGCTTTAAAGCCCACTCTGATGGGGATTTAATACTGCACGCTCTTTGCGATGCGTTGCTATCCGCAGCTCAGGAGCCAGACCTTGGCACTTTATTTCCGGATACGCTGGAAGTTAACAAAAACAGAAGCTCAGAGGAATTTCTAAAGGAGGCACTCTCAAGAGTTAGCAAAAAAGGTCTTAAGCTATTAAGCGTTGACATAACGCTAGTGGGCGATAGGCCAAAGATAATGCCCTATAGAGAGCTGATTGTTAAAAACCTGAAAGAGCTCTTAAAAACAGAGTTTGTTGGGCTCAAAGGCAAAACCTCCGAGGGACTTTGCATAAAAGGTATGGCGTGCTTTGCCGTGGTTTTGTTAAATGGAAGTTAATCTGGTGCTTTCAGGAGGTGCTGCAAAGGGCTTTGCTCATATAGGCGTTTTAATGGCTCTGGAGGAACTTGGATTTAAAATACAATCAATTAGCGGGGTTAGTGCAGGAGCCATAGTAGGAAGCTACTACTTTGCGGGCTACTCTCCTCAGGAGATGATAAACCTGATACATAAAACCAACTGGGGCAGACTTTTTCGTCCTTCTTTTCCCCTAAGGAGTCTCTTAAGTTCTAAACAGATAGAGCAATACCTTAGACAAACCCTCAAAAAGAGCTCTTTTGAAGAGCTAAAAGGAAGACTCTACATAACCACTCTGGATTTAAAAACCCTTAGCGTAGTGACCTTCTCAAGTGGGGAGCTGATAAGACCCTTGATGGGCAGTTTTGCATTGCCCGGCATCTTTGAGCCTATAAAGATAAACGAGATGCTACTTGTAGATGGAGGCATAGTAAACAATCTCCCTGTGGAGCCTCTAATGGATAAAAAGCCCTGCATATGCGTTGATGTCACCAAGTTAAGCGACTCTACACCTGCCACAAACATCTTCAGCGTGCTTATAAGGAGCTTTAACGCTATACTTAAACACACTTATTATATCAAAAAGACCTACTGCGACGTTTTAATTGAACCAGACCTGAGTAAATTTTCAATGCTTGGGTTAAAAGACGCAAACAACATAGTAAAAATAGGTTACGAAACTGCTTTTAAAAACATAAAAAGCTGGCTTGAATGTCAACAAAGATAATAATAAACCCCCAGGACGGGTTTTTAAAAACTTCAAAAAGAGTTTTAAAACTCGCAACGCCAATAATTGCCTCTAATTTGCTTTACACTGTCGAAAGCACCATCTCAATCCTTATGGTCTCTGGCATATCTCCAAGCGCGGTTGCGGCGGTTGGATTCTCCGGCAGTATGCTCTGGTTTATCTACTCTCTGATGGCTCTTTCTTACACGGGAACGAGCGTATTGGTGGCACAAAGAGTAGGCGCAAACAAAGACCCATCGCCTGCCCTTCTTTGGGGGCTTTTGATATCAACCCTGATTGCAACGCCTTTAACCATCTATGGCACTGAGATTTTAAGGTTTTTAATGGGAGTTCTCGGTGGCTCTGAGGAAGTTCTTAACCTATCAGGAGAATATCTAAAGCCAATATTTACCTTTATCCTTATAGGATTTGTGGTAAACACCATATACGCCGCCTACAATGGCGCTGGCGATACCTCAACGCCCTTCAAGGTAGCTACTCTTATGAGCGTAATTAACCTGGGGGTCTCTTACACTCTGGTTAATGGAAAACTTGGATTTGATAAAATGGGCGTTGCGGGCGCAGGCTGGGGCGTTGCAATCTCAGAGCTTGCGGGCTTTTTAATGTATCTGATGCTTTACGTTTTTAAATCAAAGCCTTTCAGGATAGAGCCAGAAGTGTCTTTGAAAGTCCTCGGAGAAATTTTCAAAATAGGAACGCCAAGCGCCATAGAGAGAGCTCTAACGAGTCTGTCTTTTAATGTCTTTGTAGGGATGATTGCAAGCTTTGGGGATAAGGCTCTTGCAGCGCACCAAATAGGCATCAGGGTAGAGAGCGCGTCTTTCATGATAGGCTTTGGGATGATGATAGCAAGTAGCACCATAAGCGGTCAAAACTTCGGCGCAAAAAACTTAAAAGGCATGGAACACGGCGTCTGGGTCTGCGCCCACCTTGGCGCAACCCTTATGACAGCTGTTTCGATACCACTGATTTTATTCTCAAAACCCATCAGCTCTTTTTTCAGCAGCGACCCGGAGGTCATTCGCTACACCATTTACTACCTCGTAATAGTGGCTCTATCTCAGGCACCAATGGCATATGCAAGCGTCCTATCAGGCTCACTTAAAGGCATGGGCAAAACCCACCTTCCGCTCTTTGTAAACCTTAACTCTTTCTGGCTATTTAGAATCATCCCCTCCATGGCACTTATCGAAACCTTCCAAACCCCTATTCTCCCCTGGATTTTTATGAGCATAGAAACCGCCCTTCGGGCGATTATTTTTTATGTGGTTTTTAAAAAGGTGTTAAACTCTTGCTATGGGTCTGTTCGTTGAAGACTTGCTTAATTTTTCCCACCTTCTTGATAAAGAAATAGAGTTTTTGCTAAATAGAGAAAACCTCTCAAAAGTCTTTAAAGGGCTCGAAATAGAGCTCTCAGAGAGTTTTCTTAAACTAAGCGGTAAAAAAAGGGGCTTTCTGGGCAGTAAAAGGTTCGAAATAAGACTCGCACCGCTTGAAAGTAGAGTTTACAAAGAATCAGAAACAGGTCGACAAATAGTTTGTTTAAAAGTCCTAACACCCTCTAGTCTTAAATTCTTACCAGATGGGTTTGAAAAATCCAATGAAAGTGTCTGCTTTGATGTAATGCCTGCAATTTGCGAAACTGAGCTCTATCAGAGCATTCCTCAGAAGCTAAGACCAAAGCTCGTTATATCCAGATATCGCCTATCTGATAGCTTTAGAGTCTATTTTAAATTTGAAAAGTAGCTACCACCTATAGCCTAAAATAGCCCCAAGAAAACCTCTCTGAGCTTCGTAAAAGCCTATGTTTGAGTTATCAAAGGAGATTCCCGCAACTGTCGATAGGTAAAATCCTCTGGCAGGGAAGTTAAGTATCCTGTAAGTTAGATTAAGTCCCGCTACATTGTCACGCCTGGTTTTTGTAAAAATAGGGTCTTGTGAGTCATAGAACCTTTGCTGTGCAAAGATTGAAACGCCGTATTGATAAGATTTAGCCCTGTAAATGGCGTCAAGCGACAATCCGCCAAGGAGGTAAGAGTTTGCACTGCCGTCTGCAAAAGAGCGAGAGATTATTGCCCCGGGCGATATGGAGAAATCTCCTGCTTTTGTAAAGTATTTAAACCCGAGCTCTAAAGTTACATTGTCCCTTGCAAGTTCTGGATGGCGCTCTTTGATGAGGTCTTCTCTGACATCCGTGTATATTCCCCTGAGGCTAATTAGGTATTTTTCCTCTCTATAAGAGAGTCCCGCTTCGTATTGCGGGGCTCTGGTTTTTGTGCGTAAAGCGCGTTGCAGATATGGATCTTTCCAGACCCTCCTGATTGGGGATACGCCCGCATATAATTCAAGGCTTTCGCCCCTGATGCCTGCCTGCAATGACGGTCCTTCGCCTACGCCAGAGCGTAAAAAAGCAGTCCCGTAGCCAGTTGGGAGGTTTAGATTAAGGTCTATCAGAGGAAGAGCTTTTAAAAAGCTATCGTCTGGCTTTCCAAGGTCATTCAAAGCTGTGCTGGAGGAGGTCGATAGATTGCTCTTTCCAAAAAAGAGCGCACCGCCTATACCAAATCTATTTTCAACCGCAAAGCAAGCACTTAGGAACAGGAGTGTTAAGCTTGTACTTTTCATAATCGATTATTAACATGCCAACTTTTGAATTTTTGAAGCGTTTTTATTACAGCCAGTATAGAGTCGTCTTCAATTGACAGAAAGCGTTTTATTTAGTAAAAGTTTTTTGATGTTTGAAGGGTTTGAAGAGCTGGAAGACAAAAACATCTACGAAAATGCCATTGCGGGCCAAATGCCTAGCGTGATAGTTTTTTATGTCCCAAATAGCGACAAAAACCAAAAGCTGGAAGGGGTGTTATTAAAGTATCAGCGCCTTTACGGAGACAAGGTAAAGTTCTATCAAATTGATTGCACTAAAAACACCAGCGCTGAAGACCTTGGGATTTTTACCTTCCCCACGGTTTTGTATTTCCGTGACAGTATGGAGCTTGAGCGCCACGATTATATTCCAAACGAGGCGGATGTAGAAAGAGCAATAAGGAGGCTTTTAAGACTTTGAAATACCTCTTTGCCCCGTGGCGGAGTTCTTATGTCGAAAGCGTTGGCAAAAGCTCAGGCTGTTTTCTCTGCGATGCTATAAATGCACCCATTCAGGAAGATAGAAAAAACCTTGTGCTTTTAAGAGCAAAGCGCTCTTTCGTGATATTTAACCTCTATCCTTACAACGCAGGGCATTTGATGATAGTCCCAAACGAACACATAGGTCAGTATGAACTAATAGATGAAGAAACCGCGCTTGAGATGCATAGACTTCTGAAGATCTCAATCAAAGCTCTGAGTATGTGCCTATCACCACACGGGTTTAATGTCGGTTATAACATAGGTCGCTCCGCAGGAGCGGGACTTGATTCACACATTCACATGCACTGCGTCCCAAGATGGAACGGCGATACCAACTTCATGACCTCAATTGGCAAAACCAAGGTAATATCCCAATCCCTTGAAGAGCTGTATGATCGCTTAAAGCCCATCTTTGACTCTCTCTGGAATGATTCTAAAGATTGAAAACCTGAGCGTAAGCTTTGGGGACTTTAAAGCGCTAAAGGGGGTGAATCTTGAAATCAATCAGGGCGAAATTTTTTGCCTTATGGGCGAATCAGGCAGTGGCAAGAGCACGCTTTTATATAGCGTGCTTGGGCTTTTAAAAAGCGCCAGATTGGAAGGCTCTATAAAGTTTAAAGATCTAGAGCTTACCAAACTTTCAGAAAAGGACCTTAGGCAAATAAGAGGCTCTAAAATTTCCATGGTTTTTCAAGAGCCTTCTTTATACTTTGACCCTCTTTATAAAGTGGGCACTCAGATAGAGGAAACATACATCTCTCACTTTGGCAAAAATGGGGCAAGAGATAAGGCTCTAAAAGCTCTGGAAAGAGCAGGTTTAAAAGAGCCTCTGAAGGTTTTTAATAGCTATCCGCATCAGCTTTCAGGCGGACAAAGACAAAGAGCCTTTATCGCAATGGCAATAGTGTGTGATCCGGAGCTGATTCTTGCAGATGAACCAACCACTGCCCTTGACGCAACTTTGCAGATAAAGATACTTAACCTCTTTAAGAGTCTATCAAAAGACGGAAAGTCGGTTTTGATTGTAACTCACGACCCTGAAGTTGCGCTCGCAGTCAGCGACAGGGTCGGGATAATGAAAGACGGTCAGATTGTCGAAGAAGGCCCTGCAGGTAAAGTGTTGAAAAACCCCGAGCATCCATACACTGCAAAACTGCTCAGTGCGCTTTAAAACACCTGAATTTTCTCGCCGAGTTTCACATCAAGCTCTTCTTTTGCACTCTTTGCGTAGATAAATAACTCAACCAGGTTAAAACTTGAGCATATAAGAGCAGGCTCAAGTGAGCTTTTGTAGTTTTGAACGAATTTTAGTCTCATATTGCGGAAAATTCCCCCGCTGTAGTTGCCGCAGGGGATGTTTGTTATGCAGTTGCCAAAGCGGTCAAAGTAGACAACTTCGCCAATTAAAGTTTTACCATCTATATAAGGTTTTGGTAATTTAAAGCTGGGCTTCCACTCAATTTTTGAACCAAGTGAGGAAGGACTTTGACCAAGGCTTAAATAAGCAGCTGCTTTAGCAAATATATCTCTTGCATGGAATGTGTTACTTGCAGGCTTAAATCGCTCTATTAAATAAGCGTCAAAATTTAAACCAAGAGAGTCTACCGCACTATCTATAAGCCCATTGTCAGGGGCTACAAATGTATAATTACCACAACTTACGCAAATTGGTCTTCTGGAAGTTCCTACTCCCGGGTCTACCACCGTCATAAAGATTGAGTTTTCAGGAAAGTAATTTAAATGCGCCCACAGCAAAAAAGCGCCCTCTTTTATATTAAAAGGCTCAATTTCGTGCGTTATATCCACAATTTTAGCCAAAGGGTTTATACTTAAAATGACCGCCTTTACAGCACCTACATACCCGTCTTTAGAGGAAAAATCGGTCATAAGAGCTATTAGCATGTTAATATGAATCTATGGTAAGGGTAGGCTGGAGCATAACCCATCAGGAATTTACCATCACAGACTATTATTACTTTAGTATACTCCAGAAAGAAGCATCCAGACAAAACATCCTGATAGAAGAAGTATCAGACTGGAAAAGCCTTGAAAACTATAGCACCATAGTTTTTAACTACCCTGAAATGCCCTTTAGCGAAAGAGAGGTCAAAGATGTAGAAAGATGGGTCTACGAGCTTGGCAAAAAAGTTATTCTTCTTGGATATTACAAAAACGAAGACAACATTGCAAATAATTGCAACACTCTGGCAAGGGCTTTTGGTATGGAGCTAAACTCTGACGAGGTTACAGACGACAAATCAAACCACAACAACGAACCATACTTTATAGTAACGAGTAAAATAAGACGCTACAACAAGGACGAAAAAAACAAAGTTAGCGTAAAGAGTATATTGCTCCCTTGCTGTGCAAGCATAAAACCTCTGATGCCAGATATCAAAATAGTTGCAAGAGCAGAAGATAGTGCCATTTCAAATCAGGGCAATTACACCCTTTTAATAGCAGAGCATATAGCTTCCCAAAGCGGGGGATACTTTTGTCTTGCTGGCACATGTGTTTTCTGGGATAACTACTCAATCACCTTATATGACAATCTTGCTTTTTCTCTTCAGATGCTTAGTCATCACCCGCCAACAAAGCAATCAGCAATAAAATTAGAGCTCTAAGTTGTAGCTTGTTTGAGTTTTGGAGCGAAGCTGGCGCCAACCATGGCAGTGTAGGTCATAATAAAGCACATTATCAAAGCAGCTAAGGGTATAGTGATAATAAGAATGAGGAGGATAACCCCTAACAACCCAAGAACACTTACGATCAACGACCATAAAAGACCAAGCTTTAAATAATCACCAGACATCAAATCTTTCACTCCAGAAGGGGTAAAGGGGTAAAAGCGAGCAAGAAAAGAGCGCTCGAAACTAAGACCGTCAGCAAGCGCTTTTGCGATATTCGCCGGGATTGAATAAAGGTAGTATAAAGCTACCAAAAGCATAAAAATTACCAGTATCGTCATTGCCAAAATGAGGCCAAGACCGCCCTCCTTCTGACCTCTCATGAAATCACCGAGGAAACCAATTCCACCAAATAACAGTATAAGCAAAAAGAAAACTGACATTGACAAAAGCGTCAAAACTAACACACCAAGATACATACCAGCTGAAGGCACAAGATAGTCCTTTATGCTCGCAAATTCAAGCTGTATATCTTCTCTGTTTTCAAGAAAATAAGTATAAGAAATGTATAAAACCCCGGCAAAGCCGTAAATAGATAAAAAGATGCTAACAAAAAGCCCCAGAACGGGCAAAAGTGTTAGTGCAAGAAGTAGAACATAAACAACAGAATAAATCACATAAAAAACTATATTTCTCTTAAAGACCTGCCAACTAGCTTCAAGAACCTCCATAGCCTGGCACCTCCCGTATGTATTATCATATCATTATGTATAGAGTTCTTATAACTGACCCTATCTCGCAGCGAGCGATTGAACTTCTGGAAAGACAGGAAGATATAAAACTCACTAACCTGCCAGACATATCTTTTGAAGAGCTCCTTAACATAGTCCCGGACTTTGATTGCATCATAACAAGAAGCAGAACGCCTGTTAATAGAGAGCTCCTTGAGCGCGCTAGCTCTTTACGCGTAGTTGGAAGGGCAGGAGTTGGAGTGGATAATGTAGATATAGAATTTGCAACGCTAAAAGGGGTGCTTGTTGTAAATACCCCCGGAGCAAACACCATAGGTGCAACAGAGCTCACAATAGCCCATATGTTAAATGTCTTAAGACAAACCCACAGAGCCCATCAGAGTCTTATAGAGGGCAAGTGGGAGAGAAAATACCTGATGGGAAACGAACTCTATGGAAAAACCCTTGGCATTATAGGACTTGGAAACATCGGCTCTCAGGTAGCAATCAGAGCCAAGGCTTTTGGTATGGATGTTTATACATATGACCCTTACATACCGGACGAAAAAGCAGAGCGCCTTGGAGTAGTCAGACTCTCCTCTCTTGAGGAGATGCTGAAAATAGTTGATATTCTAACCATCCACGCACCACTTACTCATGAGACCAGAAATATGATAACCGAAAGAGAGTTTAATCTAATGAAAAGTGGTGCAATTTTAATAAATTGCGCCAGAGGCGGAATAGTAAACGACGAGGATTTAATAAAAGCTCTGGAAAGCAAAAAACTGGCCGGTGTTGGACTTGATGTATTTTCTATAGAACCGCCAAAGCAGGAATTTATAGAGAGGATAAAGAAATTCGAGAATGTCTCGCTCTCTCCACATATTGGCGCAAACACCTATGAATCACAGGAGAATGTGGGTATAGTCGTGGTTCAGCAAGTCCTGAAAGCCTTAAGGGGTCAAACACCTGAATATCTTGTAAATGCCCCATTTCCTGACCTGTCTGCACTCAGCCTTGCAAAACCTCACATCGACCTTGCTCGCAGGATGGGTAAATTCTTCCATCAATGGGCTAAACAAAATCTAAAAGAGCTAGAAATAGAGGTCAGAGGTGAATTTATAAACTACGCAGAAGCGCTCGCTTCTTCAGTCCTTTCTGGGCTCTTAGAAGATATGGTTGAATTTCCCATAAACATAATCAACGCAGGATATGTGGCAAAAGATATGGGGATAAATCTAAATCTTCGCAAAGAGGAATCTTCAGGAGACTACAGAGGTTTGATAAAACTCAGATCAAAAACCAGCAATAAAATAATAGTAGGCACAGTGCTTGAAGGACATCTCCTTAGAATTGTTCAGATTGATAACTACCGGGTCGACCTAGAACCAGCGGGGACTTTGCTCTGTTTTGAAAACAGAGATGTGCCAGGGGTTATAGGGTCAGTTGGGACAATCCTTGGTAAAGCAGGGATCAACATAGCAGGATTTCGCTTAGGCAGGCAAAAACCAGGTGGTATTGCGCTGGGGATTTTAACTCTTGATGAACCAGCGCCGGATAGTGTCTTAAGAGAACTTGAGAAATTGCCAAATCTCATTGAGATAACTCAAGTGTCTTTATGAGTATATATATTCTATCGGCACCCTCTGGAGCAGGAAAGACAACCGTTAGCAACGAATTTTTAAAAAAAGTCAATACTATAAGGCGGATTGTAACAGTTACTACTCGCAAACCAAGACAGGGAGAGGAAAACGGGAAGGACTATATCTTCATAAGCAGAGAAGAATTTCTAAATAGGCTTAGAGAAGGAAAATTCTTGGAGTATGCAGAAGTTTATGGCAATCTTTATGGCACCCCAAAGGACCAGATAGAATTAAATGAAAATGAAGGTCTAGACTCTTTGCTGGTTATAGATGTCCAGGGCGCAAGGTCGATAAAGAAACTATTTCAAACTTCTGTTAGTATATTCTTACTGCCTCCCAGCATTGATGTGCTTTTAGAAAGAATAAAAGCAAGAAACTCAAAGGACGAAAACCAGGAAGAGAGAATAAAAAACATAAAAAAAGAAATCTCTGCTCTTTTAGAATTTGACTACATAGTAATAAATGACAACATAAACAGATGTTCTGATGACCTGGTTGCAATATATAAAGCCAGCAAGCTAAAGAGAGAAGAATTTTTAAAAAACCCGGAGGCAATAAACCCCCAGATTCTCAGCGCAATCAAGGGCACTTAGAGCTGTCTGATTGCTGGTCTATAAGGTCAAGAAAAGCCTCAAAAGGTGCCATGTTTTTCATCGCCACCCCTCTGGGACCCTCGAACTTCAATCTGTTTGTCATCATTGCTTTCATAGGACCATACGCTTTGGCACCCATCTCAAGCCATCGGGATGTCTGGGCATACAGCAAAAAGTCATCTTTAGAACGCTGGTCTTTGGCAAAACCGCCATAAACACACTTTGCCTTGGAGTCTTCATTCTTTATAGTCAGCTGAATTTGTCTGGAATTTGGACAATCCTCGCGATAGAGGAAGAGTTTACGCTCTGGTACCTGAGTCCAGCTTTCACTTTTACCCAGATTGTCAACGAGCTGTGGCGTTTTGTTCCATGCATCACATAGCATCTTTGCATAGCTATCATCCATAAATATCGCGCTGGCACTACCGATACCCATACTCAGGAGGGTGATAGCAGTCAGTTTATTCATATTCACCTCCTGAAGCGTAATTTTAGCTGCTCTGTTGATACAAACTCAAAAATCTCTTAATGGTAGTATAAGCCATAATAAGATTCTAAATCTCTTAAAGAGAATTGTTCTCATTTGACAAATATTATTGTTAGTGCTAAAATATAACCCAAAGGAGGTTATCATGGAAAGAGAAATCAGCATGCCACGCATCGGAGACGAAGCGCCTTGCTTCGAAGCCCAAACTACAATGGGAAACATAAAGTTTCCCGATGACTTTAAAGGTCAATGGGTGGTATTTTTCTCCCACCCCGCTGACTTTACGCCCGTTTGCACAACGGAATTTATGGGCTTTGCCAAGCTCAACGAGGAGTTTAAAAAGCGCAACGTGCAGCTCCTTGGTCTAAGTATCGATAGCAACTTCTCACACATAGCCTGGGTTATGAACATAAAGGAAAAGATGGGCGTTGACATACCCTTCCCCATAATTGCGGACATAGACGCCAAAGTAGCAAGGCTCTATGGCATGCTCCATCCGGGAGAGAGCGCAACCGCCACAGTCAGGGCAGTGTTTGTAATAGATCCAAACGGCAAAATAAGGGCAATTATCTACTATCCTCTTACTACAGGCAGGAACATGAGAGAAGTCCTCAGACTCGTTGATGCATTGCAAACAGCTGATAAAAACGGCGTTGCAACCCCGGCGGATTGGGTCCCAACCCCTCAAACATGGGAATACACTGAAGAAAACACCAAGGTAATAGTCCCACCACCTACAACCTACGAAGACGCACTCAAAAGACTCCAGGAAGGCTACGAGTGCAGAGACTGGTATTTCTGCAAAAAGGGACTGTGATGGCTTCGTGCATCCAGCCAGACGGCAAGTTAACCCAAAGAGCCATCGAGATGCTAAAACTCATAAACGGCAAAACCCTCACAGACGCAGAGCTCGCGTCAATAACGCAAAGACCCCTCTTTCAAATAAGGGCTTCTCTTAGAGAGCTCGAATCCGCAGGCTTTATCCTAAAAAAAGACGAAGGCTTTACACTTACAGAAAAAGCTTTAGATTTTATTTCCTAAAACCCGCCCCTTCGGGGCGGAATCTCTATTTAAGCCCCTCTTTGATACTAACCCCTATCATCGACGGGTCTTTTATAACAAAAGCCCCGGCGGACTCAAGCGCAGCAATTTTTGCCTCTGCAGTGCCAAGATTACCAGAGATGATAGCGCCTGCGTGACCCATTCGCCTTCCTGCAGGTGCGCTTATGCCAGCTATGTAGGCAAAAACGGGCTTTTTTACATGGTTTTTGATAAAATCCGCGGCTCTTTCCTCTTCTGTGCCACCTATTTCGCCAATTAGCAATATCGCCTCAGTTTGAGGGTCTTCGTTAAAGAGTTTTATAACATCCTCGTGAGACAGTCCATGGATTGGGTCTCCCCCTATGCCAACGGCGGTGGATTGACCTATGCCAAGGAGACTAAGCTGGTTTGCAGCTTCGTAAGTCAAAGTCCCACTCCTTGATACAATCCCGACTTTGCCAGGCTTAAAGATATGCCCTGGCATTATGCCAACTTTTGCCTCACCCGGCGTTATAACCCCGGGGCAGTTAGGACCTACCAGAATCGCATCTTTGTAATCTGAAGTTAGCTTTTTCTTAACCAGAAGCATATCTTTTACCGGGATGCCTTCGGTGATGCAAATAACTAGCTTTATGCCCGCATCAAGGGCTTCTAAAATTGCATCAGCCGCAAAAGCTGCAGGCACAAAGATAAGCGAGCAGTTAGCGCCAGTTTGCTCCTTTGCCTCTAAAACGCTGTTAAAGATAGGTATCCCTTCAAGGCTCTGACCTCCCTTGCCGGGGGTGACACCGGCAACTACTAGGGTGCCATAAGCCCTGCACTGAAGCGCATGAAAAGAACCCTCTTTGCCAGTAATGCCCTGAACCAGCACTCTGGTATCTTTGCCCACCAAAATTGACATTCAAAACACCTCCTTGAGCTTGAGAAAATGTATAATAACCCGAATGAATCTATATGAATACGAAGCATACGAAAAGGTGTTTAAAAGGTTTGGGGTCCCAACGCTTAGGTATTTATTTGCAGATCATTTAAGCGATGATGTTGTTGAGTTTGTAAACCAGCTTGGTCAGTGCGTCATAAAATCTCAAGTGCTGGTTGGAAAGCGCGGTAAAGCAGGTGCTGTAAAGATCTGTAACTCTCCAGAAGAGGCGATAGAGACTTTTGAAGCACTTATTAACTTCCCTGTCTACGGAGAACTCCCTGCGGGACTTTTAGTCGTAGAGAAGGCAAACATCCTCAAAGAGCTCTACGCTTCAATTACCTATTCAACTCAGGTAAGAGCGCCTGTTTTGACGCTAAGTTTAGAAGGCGGAATGGACATAGAAGAAGTCCCCGAAGAGAAAGTAAAGAGTTGGGTTATAAACCCCCTTAAAGGTCTATACCCTCATATGGTAAGAAACTACCTTCTTGAGCTAAACCTTGAGGATAAATACATGAGCCTGCTTAGAGAGCTTTCCGAGGTCATATCAGCACTCTGGAGAGCATTCTGGGAATCAGAAGCAAGACTTATTGAAATAAACCCGCTTGCTATATGCCAAGTCGGTGAAAAACTCAGAGTAGTTGCACTCGATGCAGTCGTTACCATAGATGACGATGCAAGTATCCCGCCTGCCAAAATATATGGCGTCAGAACTGCGATGAAGCGCCCACCAACTCAAAGAGAAATAGAAGCCTCCTTGATAGACCGCGATGACCACAGGGGCAAAGCAGGCTCATATGTAGAGGTTGATGGTGACATTGCAATGATGACATTTGGCGGGGGAGGCTCTACAGTTACGATAGAAACAGCCTACGCAGTTGGTCTAAAGCCGGCAAACTTCACAGATATAGGTGGAAACCCCCCTGCGGAAAAGATGTATAAAATCACAAAAATAATCCTGTCAAAGCCCGGCCTTAGAGGCATTCTCGTTTGCGGAGGGACTGCCAATAACACGCGCATAGATGTAACCCTGGGAGAAGGCGTTGCCAACGCCATCAGAGACCTTCATAAAGAGGGCAAGCTAAACAGAGACTGGATATGGGTAGTGAGAAGAAACGGTCCAGAGGCGGAAAAGGGTCTTAGGATGCTATACGAGGCATTTCTAGAGTGCGGGGTAAAAGGAGAAATCTATGACTCTTCCCTACCCTTGACTGAAGCTCCAATAAGGATGAAAGAACTCTTAAAAGAATAAACTGGAAAATATCAAAAAGGGGGTTAATTTAGATTCTTTCGGGAGGTGTAAAATGCTGGAGAAGCATATCCTTATGTCTCTTAGAGATAGCCTGCTTGAGGAAAAGGCAAGGCTCCTTGAGCGCTACAAAAAAAAAGAAGCGACTCAAGCCAGAATAGAAGAAGAGGTCAGAGAACCCTGCGACCTTGAAGACATAGGTCAAATGACGTATACCCAGGAGCTTCTTGATAATCTCTCGGCAAGGGAGATTTTCCTGATAAAGGAAATAGACCATGCTCTTTATAAGATGCAGGTAGGAACCTATGGCATATGCGAATACTGCGGGGAAGAAATCCCCATAGAACGTCTTCAGGCAATTCCATGGACGCGCTACCACGCCCATTGCGCGGAAAAAGCCGAAGAGGAAGGCATTTTCCCAACATACCCGTCTTTTACCTTAGAAGCGCCCTTGCCAGAGGAGGTTGAACTCCAGCGCGAAGACATAACCGAAGCATGAACTTTGAGTTTTACCTCCCCACAGAGGTCATTTTCGGTCCCGGCTCTTTAAAGAGACTTGGAGATGTCTCAAGGAGGTTTGGCTCAAGGGCTCTTTTAATAACCGGTAAAGCTAGCAGTAAAAAAAACGGCGCGCTTATGCGCGCGATTGAGTATATGAAAAAATCCTCCATAGAAGAGATTCTGGTCTTTGATGAGGTTGAGCCAAACCCAAGCACAGAGATCGTAAGAAAAGCCAGTGAGATAGCAATAAGAGAAAGGGTGGACTTTATAGTAGGTCTTGGAGGGGGGAGCTCTCTTGATTGTGCGAAAGCTGTTTCGATAGTTTCCTCAAACGAAGGGAGCGCCTGGGATTATGTTAATTACCCTGAAGGTCCCAGGTTGGTCCCCTATGTTGCAAGGCCGACGATACTTATACCAACAACCGCAGGAACAGGTAGCGAGGTAAATTCATATAGCGTAATTTCTAACAGCATTCGCAAAGAGAAGCTCACAATATCTAACTCACTTCTCTATCCAAAAGTGGCAATTATTGACCCGGAACTTACCATAAGTATGGATCAAAACCTGACAGCAACTACAGGCGTTGACGCTTTTACTCACGCTCTTGAAGCTCTAACCAACAGAGTAGAGGACTTTTTTGCCTCTGAGCTTGCTATAAAGTCGCTAAAGTATATAAAATCCTGGTTAGAAGTGGCAATTCAAGAACCGCAAAACATAAAAGCGCGCACTTATATGAGTTATGCCTCTATGCTTGCAGGAATGGCAATAGATAGAAAAAAGGTTGCTCTAATTCACGGGCTTGAGCATCCAGTTTCTGCGCACTACCCTTTTATAGCCCATGCTGACGGTCTTGCTGCCCTTGGACCTTCGGTTACCCGCTTTAATCACAGCTCAAATCAAGAAGGGTACGCCCTCTTTGCAAGGCTGATGGGGGAGGAGGAAAAAGCCCACAGAGCCATAGATGCTCATGAGAAATTCCTCGAGAAGATAAATAAGCGAATAACCCTCAAAGACCTTGGGGTAGAAAGACAATCCCTTCAGAGACTTTCGCAGGATGCTGCTTATTTAGCTCAGAGACTGATATTTATAAACCCAAGATTGGCAACTGAAGAGGACATTTTATCCCTATACGAGAACTCTTACGAAGGTGTATAACTTATAAAAACAATAAGCAAAAATTATGAGACCGAAGTTATTAAGGATATATTAATAGCCTTAAGGAGGTGTAAGATGCTAAACCAAATAGTAAATGCGCCGGATGACGCAGTTATCAATATCAACTACGTGGTTCTTAAAGAAGGAGTGACGGTTGACGATGTTATGGAAAAACTCGCATACCTTTGCGAGCATGTTAAAACCTATCACTCCGACACTGGCTTTTATGGAGGATTTGTAGCTCTCAATACAGGCGGTGTGTCTCTGGAGGGCTCAACTGTAGGTCAAACAACCGAGCATCCGCTAAAAGACCGTGAAGTTCTCATAGTAACCTTCTGGAGAAGCCTAGAAGACCACGAAGAGTCTCATAGAAGCGAGGGTTTTAACAAGCTCTTTAAAGAAGTTACAGAGCTCACAGAGAGCACCTACGAAGTAGTTTATCAAATGCTCTGGCAGGGCAAAGCCTACGACCCAGAGATGGCTAAAAAAGCCCGCGAGGCAAAGCAAGCCATTTCCTAAAGGCTTTTACCCCCCCTCTTGGGGGGATTATTCAAAATACTCTGCTGCACAATCTTGCTTTTCCCAAACTACAACCTTTGAAACGCTTGGATACTTCTGTTTGATTTTTTGATATATCCATCTTGCCACATTTTCCGCGCTTGGCGAGAAATCAAAAACCTCATTAAGAAGACAGTAATCAGGCAGTAAATTCTTTAAAAATTCCTCTACTTCCAGAAAGTCAAATCCCATATCACCTTCATCCAGAGTTTCAGCCCTTAGAAAAACCTCCACGGTCCAGGTATGACCATGAACAGGCTCAGGCGCGCCTTTGTAGTTAGTAAGGTAATGTGCCCAACTGAATTGCTTTCTGACTATTACATTCCAGGGCATTTTTAAGATTTTAAAAAAGGCTTCGCTGCAAAGGCAAAGGACGATTAGGAAGCTCTTTAAGGAGACTGATCATTTCATACTGCTCTAGAAATGTCTTTAGCTCTGGGGTTTTCATAGGCTTTATAGATAGCTCTTCAATTTCAGGTAGCTTACTTTGGACAGCCTTCAGACCTATAAGCTCATAAGAGAGTTTTAGCTCCTCCAGATTTGCCTTTGGAAACTCCTTTGAGAACTTATCCCAGGAATTAATAATAGACTCAACATTTCCATATCGCTCAAGCACCTGCAAAGCGGTTTTTGGTCCTATGCCCTTCACTCCCGGGACATTGTCTACTTTATCACCCACTAAAGAAAGAAAGTCTCTTATCTTTTCAGGATAAACCCCAAATTTTTCAAAGACCTTTTGACGGTCAAAGAGCTCTTCTTTTATGGGGTTTAAGACCTTTACTTTTTCGTCAACCAGCTGAAGCAGGTCTTTGTCAGGGGAGATAATCAAAACTTCAAAACCGCTCTCTGTTGCTGTTTTTGTAAGGGTGTAAATAACATCGTCTGCTTCGTAGCCTTCAAATTCCAGCAAAGAAAGCCCAAGAAGTTCACAGGACTTTTTAATAAGGGGGAGCTGAAGTTTTAGCTCATCTGGCATAGCAGGGCGGGTGGCTTTATAGGAGCTATAGATAAGGTCTCTGTGAGTGTCTGAAGGATGGTCAAAAACCGCAGCCGCGAAGCGGGGTCTTGTTTTAAGGATTTTAAAAGTAGTTTTTAAAAACCCAAAGAGAGCACCTGTAGGAAATCCGTCTTTTGTGGTTAATTTAGGAAGTGCGAAAAAACTCCTGTAAATAAGCGCGTGAGAATCAAGCAGATAGATAGTTTTCATGGAGATTTTTAATATGGTATGTCTTTATTGCCTGCCTTAGGGCGCTAACTGCGCTCTTTATGTTTTCAAAGCCAAGGACTGCAGATACAACTGCAATGCCCTTTGCGCCTGCTGAGAGAACCTCTCCCACCCTTGCAGAGGTAATTCCACCTATTGCAACAACGGGCTTTGAGCTAATTCCGCAGGCTTTTCTAAGACCATCTAGACCCACTAAGGTATAATCGCTTTTGGTGGAAGTGTCAAAAACAGAGCCAAAACCTATGTAGTCTATGGGCAGGTTTTCTATCTCAAGGAGTTTATCAACAGAGTTTACCGAATAGCCTATTATCATACCTTCGCCAACCAAAGACCTTACTACTTCAGGTGGCAAATCTTTTTGGCCTATGTGAACGCCGTCAGCGTTTATCGCAAGAGCCAGGTCAATCCTGTCGTTTACAATCAGAGTAACGCCATACTTGTTTGTTATCTCTCTAAGGGAAACAAGCTCTTTATACATTTCTGAAGCTGGTTTTTTCTTAAACCTGTACTGGATTGCGGTGATTCCTGAATCTATTGCTTGCCTTAAAACTTCCAGAACATCTCTCCCCTCTAAATAAGCATCGTCAGTTACAAGATAGAGACTGAGGTCAAACTTTTTCACAATTTATAATTTAGCACACATGCTTGAAAAGCTCCACAGAGTTTACGCCATAAGCGACAGAAGAAGGGCAGACCCTGTGGAGAGTTTTAAGTTGCTCCTTGATAGGGGCATAAGGATGTTTCAACTCAGAGAAAAAGATATGAATGCAGGAGAGCTCTATGTTCTTGCAAAGAAGATAAGAAACATGACAAAAGAGTATGGAGCTTTACTTTTTATAAATTCCCGCGTTGATATCGCCATGGCAGTCAGCGCAGACGGGGTGCATTTGCCATCAGATGGTCTTTCCCCAAAGGTCGTAAAGTCATTATCCAGAGATTTAATAGTGGGGGTTTCGACCCACTCTCTTGAAGAAGCTATAAAGGCACAAAAAGAGGGGGCAGACTTTATAACCCTGTCGCCTATTTTCAAAACCAGGTCTCACCCAGATGTAGAGCCAATAGGCTTAAGCGCTCTAAAAGAGGTCTCAAGCGCGGTTTGTATACCGGTTTATGCACTGGGTGGGGTTAATTTTGAGAGGGCAAAGCAGTGTTATAAAAACGGTGCTTTTGGGATCGCGGGAATAGATATGTTTCTTTGAATGCTTATAATAACAGGACCAACCGCCAGCGGTAAATCAGAGCTTTGCTGTGCTCTTGCTATTGCTCTTCGGGGCGAGATATTAAGCGTTGATTCCATGATGGTTTATAAAAAGATGGATATTGGCACTGCAAAACCACTGGAGTGTATGCAAAAAGTCAAACACTACCTAGTTGATATCCTTGAAATAAACCAAAGATTTGATGCGATGATTTTTCTAAAACTTGCAAAAGATGCACTAAGAGAAATTCATAGCTCTGGAAGGTTAGCAATTGTTTGCGGCGGGACATATCTCTATTTGCAGGCACTGGTTATGGGACTGGATGAAACGCCAGAGCCGGACTTTGAACTTCGCAAAAGACTTTATGAAATTGCAAAAAAGAGAGGGAAAACCTGGCTTTATCAAAAGCTACTATCAATAGATAAGTCTTATGCAAAAAGGATTCATCCAAATGACTTAAGGCGCATAGTAAGAGCTCTTGAAGTCTTTATAAACTCAGGAAGGGCTTTCTCTTCCTTTCAGAAATCTTTTAAAAAAGAGCCGAAGATAGAGGGATTTTACATAGATATAGACCTCAAAGAGCTCAAAGAGAGAATAGAACAAAGAGTGGACAGAATGCTCAAAGAAGGACTTATTCAGGAAGTAAAACATCTGATACAAAACGGTTTTGAAGGCTTTATCACCTCAAGTCAGGCAATAGGTTACAAAGAACTGATTGGATACATCAAAGGAGAGAAAACCCTGCAGGAGGCAAGGACTGAGATTGTTAAAAACACTCTAAAGCTGGCAAAAAGGCAAATAAGATGGATGAGAGCTCAAAGCTGGCTAAAGCCTGTTAAGAGAGAAGCTGCTTTTGAAGAGATTTTAAAGCGCGCCCCAGAGGCGGGGCGCATAAGGGATTTAGAATTGAACCTGGAAGGCTAAAGTTACATCAGAATAGTCTTTTTGACCTGCAGGTCTGTTAACAGTGTCGACACCAAACTGAACCATTGCGTCCTGACCTTTTATGAAGTAATTAAATGCACCGCCGATGCGGCTGAACTTTTGTTTTGAGCCTCTGCTGGGTTTGTTTTCAGAGTAGTCGTATCTGACTGCAAAGCCTGGCTTTCCTACTCCTGCTTTTTTGTCATAGATTGCGCCAACCTGGAGATAAAAGCCGTTCTGATCGTCTTTTGCTGCATTGATGTCGCGGATTCCAAAGTATGCAGCTTCCCAGCCTGCTATCCACTCTTTGCCAAATCTTTGCTCGTGCTTGGCGTCAAGGACAAAACCAGAAGTTGTGTAGCTTGTAGTTGAGGTGGTTGTGGCTGTTGTTGCACATGTTCCGCCGAGGTTAAGAGCAGGACCTGGAGGAATTTCACACTTCTGGGCTATATAGCCAGCACCAAAGGATAGGACGTTTTGTCTTCCTAGATAAGTGTCACGAAGACCATAGCCCTTTTCGCCTTTAAAGCCTAGCATGGTTGGGGTGAATTGAACCCTGAAAGCCACACCTAATTTGTCGCTACCGCGCTGAGTTGTGTCGTTGTTATAAGGACCATCAAAGACGCTAAGGTAGTATTTGAAAGTTGCATCAGCAATATCGCCCCAGACGGCAACCTGGGCGTTTCTGTATGATGAGAGTCCTGTTGTGCCCTTTGCTCCTTGCAAGGTGTTAGCAACATCCGGGATTCCATAGAAATAACCCGTCGGAACAAGGAATGTATAGCTATCTGTTAGAGATGCTCTTCCAAACGGGGTTCTGAAAATACCCATCTGGACACGAAACTCATCCTGGAACTTGATGCCTGCAAAGGCGTCTGATGCCCTTGCGGTATTTGGAGTAAAGTCAAGGTTTGCACCAAAGTACATATACTTGCTGATTTCGCCGTTTGCATATAGCCTTACGTTTCTGAGGCTTATGTCAATATCCCCCTTGTTGCCAGCTACGCGCTCGCCACGACCCTGGAGCCAGAACTGACCTCTAAAGCCCATGTTACCTCTGACATCGTCGGCGATTCTAAAAGCAACTGCCTGAGCACCCTCTGGCAATGTGGCTACTCCCATAAGAGCAGCCAAGGCTAAAAGTGTCTTTCTCATGCTTGCACCCTCCTTTAAGGTAAATTAGTTAGCAGCATTATAAGATAAGAAAAAGTCAAAGTCAAGCACTACCCGCTTGAAATCAAAAGCTGAATGTTTTAATTTAAAAAGCCATATGCTAAGGTCAATTTTAAAGTCCAAAATCCATAGAGCCAGAGTGACCGCGGTCAGAATAGACTACGAGGGGTCTTTATCCATTGACGAAGAGCTGATGGAGAGAGCTGACATAGTGCCCTTTGAGAAGATAGAAATTTACAACATATCAAACGGGGCAAGGTTTTCGACATATGCCATTTCAGCAAATAGGGGAAGCGGCGAGGTTGCACTAAATGGCGCAGCGGCGAGACTTGGGGCAATTGGGGACATCATAATAATAGCAACATTTATAATGCTTGACGAAAACTCTTTAAAAAACCATAGGCCAAAGCTGGTTTTTGTTGATGACAAAAACAGAGTCATAGGAGACAAAAATTGATTGGAAGAGTTTTTAGAATCTT
>JBCNVD010000008.1:0-66451 GCA_039630345.1 Aquificaceae bacterium | reverse complement strand
TCATGGTGCTATGAAAGCTGGTGCAAGAGGGCTTTCTGTAGGAAGAAACATATTTCAGGCAAAGGATAGGGTTAAGCTCGTGAAGGCTATAAGTTTAATAGTCCATGAAGGCAAGAGTGTGGAAGAGGCTATGAAAATTATTGGATAGAGGAGGTATGCATGGGACTTTTAGAGGGCAAAAGGGCTCTTATAACGGGCATAGCCAATGAAAGAAGTATAGCTTACGGCATAGCCAAAGCCTTTCACAGAGAGAGTGCACAGCTTGCCTTTACTTATGCTAATGAAAAGCTAAAAAAGAGGGTAGAAGAGATAGCTCAGGAGTTTGGTTCAAACCTATTGTTTGAATGTGATGTATCAAAGGATGAACATATCACAAACCTCAAAGATTGGCTTTCTCGGGAATGGGGGGGTCTTGACATCTTGGTTCATTCCATAGCCTTTGCACCAAGGGATGAATTCAAGGGTGGTGTTATAGATACATCAAGAGAGGGTTTTAAGATAGCTATGGATGTGTCTGTTTACTCGCTGATTGCCCTTACGAGGGAGCTTTTGCCTCTTATGGAGGGAAGAGAGGGTTCCATAATCACACTTTCTTACTACGGTGCAGAGAAGGTAGTTCCCCACTACAATGTAATGGGAATAGCCAAAGCGGCCCTTGAAAGCACTGTCAGATACCTTGCCTACGACCTTGGGAAATTAGGCATAAGAATCAACGCAATCTCTGCAGGGCCTGTTAAAACCCTTGCCGCATATAGCATCACAGGCTTTCATCTGCTTATGGAACACACCACGCGGGTAAACCCATTTAAAAGACCAATCAGCATAGAAGAAGTCGGAGAAGCATCGGCATTTTTGTGTAGCGAAATGGCAAGCGCAATAACAGGTGAGGTTTTATTTGTAGACAACGGCTATCACATAATGGGCGTTTTTGAAAGGGAAGAAGACTATCGCTCCTGAATAATATGGAATTTAGAAACTTTGGTCTGACAGAGGAAGAGTTCGAGCTCGTTTTAAAAAAACTTGGCAGAGAGCCAAACACCCTAGAGCTTGCAATAGTTGGAGCTCTCTGGTCAGAGCATTGCTCTTATAAATCCTCGCGCGTTCACCTGAAGAAATTCCCAACCAGGTCTCCTATGGTAATTCAGGGCCCTGGAGAAAACGCAGGTGTTGTAAAGCTCGATGATGAAGTCTGGCTTGCTTTCAAAATAGAGAGTCACAATCACCCTTCTTTTATAGAGCCCTTCAATGGTTCTGCAACAGGCGTTGGGGGAATCATAAGAGACATTCTCTCAATGGGAGCAAGACCCATAGCGATACTGAATAGTCTTCGCTTTCCATACCCTTTTGACAAAAGGATAACAAAAGGCGTTGCAAAGGGAATATCTCACTATGGCAACTGCATAGGCATTGCCAATGTTGGCGGAGAGGTATTTTTTGAAAGTTGCTATCTTACAAACCCCCTTGTGAATGTCTTTTGCATCGGGATTTTGCCAGCAGGCAGGATAATAACTGCCAGAGGAGAAGCCAAAGACCTGCTACTTCTATTTGGCTCAGCAACGGGCAAGGACGGGCTCCACGGCGCTGTTATGGCATCTGGGGAGATTGACCCAAATCAGAAAAAACTCAAAACCATTCAGGTAGGAGACCCATACTTTGGCAAAAAGCTCATAGAAGCAACCATGGAACTTATAGAACTTGGTTTAATAAAAGGTCTCCAGGACCTGGGTGCAGCTGGGCTTGCAGGTGCTTGCACAGAACTTGCCAGCAAATCCCAATGCGGAGTTAGGATAAACCTCGATAATGTCCCCCTTAGGGAAAAATCCATGACAGAGCTGGAAATTGCACTTTCAGAAAGCCAAGAGAGGATGATAGCAACCATCTCAAAAGAAAATTCACAAAAAGCCCTTGAGATAGTTAAAAAACATCTGCTTGAGGGGGCAATAGTGGGAGAGCTTACAGATAGCGGAGAGCTAGAGATATTCTTCAAAGAGCAAAAAGTTGCAAACCTGCCTGTAAAAATCCTTACAAAAGAGGCGCCTGTTTGCGAAAGACCATCTTTCAATAAAGAAGTTCCGCACATTCAGGAAAGTCCTCCCCCTGTAGATATTTCAAGTGCGCTTAAAGAGCTACTATCTTCTCCAAATATTGCAAGTAAAAAAAGTCTGTATACGCAGTTTGACTACCATATTGGCACAAACACCATCTTAGGTCCCGGAGCAGACAGCGCTCTTCTTAGAATAAAATGGCCTCAAAATCCAAAGCTAAAGAGTAACAAACTCGTTGCCATATCTTCAGAAGGAAACTCAAGATTGGTCTATCTTGACCCTTTTTGGGGCTCTGTTTGCGTGGTTGCGGAAGCTCTTAGAAACCTTGCCTGCGTGGGCGCAAAACCTCTGGCAATAACAGATTGTCTTAATTTTGGCAATCCAGAACGCCCCGAAATAATGGGACAGCTAGTTAGCTCTATTGAAGGTATTGCCTATGCATGTGAGTTTTTCTCAGTGCCAGTAATAAGCGGTAATGTCTCTTTATATAATGAAACCATAACCAGAGAAACTGTTAGAAACATCTACCCAACGCCCATAGTGGTTGCGGTTGGCTGGCGCGAAGGAACACCTACTTACGACCACAGGTTCAAAGAGCCATCAGACCTTATATACCTTGTCGGGGACATTCGCAAAGAGCCGTGCATAGGAGGCAGTGAGTTTCTAAGCTACATTCACAAAAAGACAGCAGGGCCTATCCCCAGGATAAACCTCGATAAAGAGAGAGCTCTTCACGAGCTTTTATTTGAGCTCTCAGAAAGAGATATTCTAAATTCCTGTCACGATGTATCACTGGGCGGAATAATAATCTCGGCACTTGAGAGCGTCTTTGAAACAAACCTTGGCATAGAGTTAGAGCTCTATATCGAAGATAGACTTGACCTTTTTCTCTTTTCAGAATGCCCTACGAATGTAATTTTGAGTGTATCACCGCAAAAATCCGCAGAGCTTCAAAATCTTACAGAGTCATACGGACTAGAGTGGTTACTCATAGGTCGGGTAAATCAAAACAACACACTTGAAATAAGTAACAACTGCGAAAAGGTTTTATCCCTTAGTATAGAGGAGTTAAAAAAGCTGTGGGAAGAGAGTCTATCAGATATATTTTAGTTTATTTTTTTTGCACTGCTATGGTGCTTACTTTTGACCTGCTTAGCAAAAAGATTGCAGAGGACAAACTAATCGACCAAAGCATAAATATCTTGCCATTTTTACAATTTGTGATGGTCTATAACAAAGGAGTTGCGTTTGGATTTTTATCTGATGCGCCTGAAGCTATCCGTCTGCCAGCTATTTTGTTAACTCCCCCTATTGCAGTTTTGATTACGCTCCATTACGCAGTAAAATCAAGAGATTTTTATAATGCCCTGTTTCTTGGTGCTATAGCTGGAGGTGCGCTTGGGAACTTTTACGACAGGCTCTTTCTCGGCCAGGTCAGAGACTTTATCTATATATCCTATGGCTGGTTTTCCTGGCCAGCTTTCAATCTGGCAGATGCAAGTATAAGTATTGCAGTTTCAGGGATTTTAATAAAGGAGATTTTCTCAAAAGGGCGTTAATATATTTTTGATGGATATAAAGAGAGTTGCACAGCTTGCAAAGCTTGAGCTTAGTCAGGAGCAGGAAAACGAACTAAAAAAAGACCTGGAGAGAATAATCAGCTTCGTCAAAGCCCTTGAAGAGATTGACACAGAGAATGTAGAACCATTTTTTGCCTTTGAAAAGTTAGAAAACTTAAGAGAAGACACGGTGGAGAGATTTGAACTAGACAGAAGGTTTTTAAAACTATCAGATGGGTACTTTCGCGTCCAGAGAATACTGGAGCATTAAAAGATGCAAGACCCAGAGAGACAAAAAGCACTTGAAAGTGCGCTTGCAAGCATAGAGAAAAGATTTGGAAAAAACGCAGTTATGCAACTATTTGGCGCACAGAGTATAAACGTGAAAGCAATATCAACCGGTTCTATAGCGCTTGATATAGCTACAGGCGTAGGGGGCATTCCACGCGGCAAGATAGTTGAAATATTTGGTCCTGAATCGTCTGGAAAAACAACCCTTGCGCTTCATACAATCGCAGAAGCCCAGAAAAGTGGCGGGATAGCCGTATTTATAGACGCAGAGCATGCACTTGACCCAAAATACGCCCAGAAGATTGGCGTTGATATAACAAAACTCTATATATCTCAGCCAGATTTTGGAGAGCAAGCTCTTGAAATTGTAGAGACTCTTGTAAGTAGCAACGCAGTTGACATAGTGGTTGTGGACTCAGTCGCAGCCCTGGTTCCAAGAGATGAGCTTGAAGGTGAAATGGGGGAAGCTCATGTTGGAAAGCAAGCAAGACTGATGTCTCAGGCTCTTCGCAAAATCAAAGGGGTTGCAAACAGAAGCGGCACTGCGGTCATATTCATAAATCAGCTCAGGGAAAAAATAGGGGTAATGTTTGGAAATCCAGAAACCACGCCCGGCGGGAGAGCACTCAAGTTTTTTGCAGATATGCGAATAGATGTCAGAAGAGGCCCGGATTTAAAAGAAGGAGAAGACCGCATAGGTTACAGAGTAAAGATAAGGATAGTCAAAAACAAGCTTGCCCCGCCCTTTCAGGAAGCGGAGCTGGAGATAAACTACGGAGAGGGTATTTGTAAACCCTGTGATATATTCGACTCTGCGGTCAATCTAAAACTCATATCAAAAAGTGGCTCGTGGTTTAGCTACGGAGACTTAAGGCTTGGACAAGGGCGAGAACAGGCAAAGAGATTTATAATAGAAAACCAGGAGCTTATGAAAGAATTAATAACTAAACTTAGGGAGGTAGCAGGAATTGCTTCAACTGATTCTTAAAAAAGCGCATGAGATTGGCGCCTCGGATATACACCTGAAAACCGGAAGCGTGCCTATTGTTAGGGCAAAGAAAAAGCTCGTAAAGCTCCAAGATTTTCCTACCCTGGACGAGCGAGTTATGGAGATGATACTCAGAGAAATCATAGAGAAAAATAGAAAAAAGGTAGCAGAGTTTGAAGAATACGGAGAGGTGGATACTTCTTATTCTCTTCCCGGGGTTGCAAGATACAGGGTAAACGCCTATAAACAGAGGTCAACAATTGGAATGGCTCTGAGAACAATTCCATACAAAATTCCTCCTTTTGAGACTCTCAACTTACCAGAGGTTTTAAAAACTACAACTCTGGAAAACACAAAAGGTCTTATACTTGTAACAGGTCCAACCGGTTCTGGAAAATCCACCACTCTTGCATCACTCATAGACGCAATAAATTCATCTCAAGACAGGGTTATAGTAACTATAGAAGACCCTATCGAGTACTTACATAATGACAAACAATCCTTTATAGTCCAGCGTGAAGTAGGATTAGACACCTCTTCGTTTGCAAAAGGTCTAAGAGCCGCACTTCGTGAAGACCCAGATGTAATCCTGGTTGGTGAGATAAGAGACGCAGAGACTGCGCTGATTGCTCTTCAGGCAGCAGAAACCGGACATTTAGTTATGTCAACGCTTCACACTCTGGATGCAAAAGAGACGATCAACCGCATCATTGGCATGTTTAGCCTTGAAGTAAGAGAACAAATAAGAATGCAACTAGCACACACTATAGTCGCAATATCCTCTCAAAGACTTGTGCCAAAAGCAGATGGAAGCGGGGTTAGAGTGGCAGCAGAGATTTTAATAAACACAGCATCTATAAGAGAATGCATATTAGACCCTTCAAAATTCGAGGAAATTCCTGCGCTACTTGAAAAAGGTCGTCCTATATATGGCACGCAAACATTCGACCAGCATCTTGAAATTCTCTATAGAGAAGGGGTAATAGATTTCAAAACCGCCATGATGTATGCCTCAAAACCTTCAGACCTCGAGCTAAAACTAAGAGGCGTGTCTTCAGGAGGTGCAGTAGGCGGATACTTTTCGTGATAGTAGCAATTGACGGACCAGCTGCAAGTGGCAAGAGTACCCTGGCAAGGAGCCTATCAGAAGCTCTTGGCTTTAACTATCTAAATACAGGGCTATGCTATAGAGCATTTGCGCTAATTTCCATCAGAGAAAAAGTAACAAACCCTCTTGAGCTATTTGGCGAAGATATAAAAATAGTCCCATGCATAGGTAAAACATTAATACTTTATAGAGGCCTTGACATAACCAAAGAGCTAAGCTCTGAAGAAATAGGGGAAAAGGCATCAGAAATAGCTACAAATCCAGCTTTTAGGGAAAAGCTAAACGAGCTATTTCGCTCAGTTGCAGGTAAAAATCTGGTAGCAGAAGGCAGAGATGCAGGTACATACATATTTCCAAATGCGGAGGTTAAAATCTTTCTAAGCGCAAGCATAGAAGAAAGAGCAAGAAGAAGACAAAAACAGCTAAAGGAAAAAGGCCAGATATTTAGCTTAGAGGAAATCACGAAAGCGCTGATAGAAAGAGATATAAGAGACGAAACAAGACCTGTATATCCATTTCGCAAGGCAGAAGACGCTATAGTTATAGATAGCACGGGCCTTAGCCCAGAGGAAGTTCTCAAAAAGGCGCTGGAAATTGTAAACTCTAGACTATAATCATCAACTTATAGGCCCGGTAGCTCAGTTGGTAGAGCACCCGGCTGAAAACCGGGGTGTCGGCGGTTCGAGTCCGCCCTGGGCCATAACCCTTATTAAGTAGTCCGCAAGGATTTTCTCCCGCGACCAATTTAACTCAGGGTCTTTAAGAGGAATTGCAAAAGCTGAAGTATTTAGCTTTTTTAGTTCAACACAAGAAAGATTTTGTGAAAGATTAAACCCAGCCCTGGTGGATGGGCTTTTTCTGCCAACTGGAGAGACTGATTGCACTTTAAGACCTAAATTCAAAAGGGCTTTTCTAACCGCCAAGGATGAGGTAAAAGATACCCAAACCCCATCTGGCTTTAGGTATCTTATAGCCAATCTGAGAATATCCTCTGTCCAGAGCTCTGGGTTTCTCAGAGGAGAAAACCCATGATGGAAAATCGCATCAAACTCACCTATGACACATTTTAGAGCCTCTCTTGCATCTTTTAGAATAAGGCTAAACTCAATATCCCTTTCTGACAATGATGGTATAGATGAAATTAGCCTTGAGTGCTCTTTTGAAATAACTTCCGGCGGAGGGGGAAATACTTTAGGCAGCTCTGAATCTATGCTAATTAGCCTCAGTTTTATGCTAGAGTTTATCATCTTTAAAAGATTTAAGGCTCTTGCAAGACAAAAGCCAAGACCAAAACCAATTTCAAGTATGGATAGTTCCTTTGAGATTCTGGCTTTATCAAGCAACTTACTGGGGATTATAAATTTTGAATCACATTCAGTTATAACTCCTGCACTCAGGCTATGATAAGGCTCTCCATATTTGGGGTGTATAAGGGTGGTTTCGCCGAAGGCGGTTTTGGCAATTATATTTGTTATATTTGGGTTTAAAAGTCCGTGGATGTTTCTGTAAATGAGGTCTATGACGCGCGGTTTTAGGTCTAGATTTAGCTCTCTTGCCCTTGAGAGAATGAGCTGTCTAAGTTCCATCAGCTTATCTTAAGGGGTAAGCCCGTCTTAATGAACTTACATTGTCGCAGGATAATATATTAAAGTGAGAATTTTCATAGTTTTTGTGCTTGTGGTGATTGCAATAGCTATTTTAGCTACAAGGTCACAAAAACAGGAATTTGCAAAAGCAGAGGAAAGGGACGTTAAGACCTTTGTGTATGGCTCTGGTTTTGTAAGTCCGAAAGTTCGCTCAAGAGTCAAAGCCGAGGTTAGCGGGGAAGTGCTTGAGGTTTTGGTGGAAGAAGGTCAAGCTGTAAAGAGCGGACAAATACTTGCAAGAATAGACCAGAGCATAATAAACTCAGGAATCAAAGAAGCTAGCATAGAGCTAAGCATAGCAAAACAGAGAGCTTCTGAAGACTCAGAGCATATCAAAAGCCTGAGAGCAAAGGTAGAGAGCGCAAGAAAGAGTCTTGAACTCTCAGGAGAAATTTTAAGAAGAAGAGAGGAGCTATACAAAGAGGGTTTAATAGCAAAAGAGACGCTCGAGAGAGCAAGAACAGATTACGAGATTAACAAAAAAGAGCTTGAGAGTTTGGAAAACTCTCTTATGGACACAATAAAGAGTGCAAGAGACAGAGTTAGTTTAAGTAGCGCAAGACTCGAGAGTTTAAAAACTCAGAGCAAAAAGTATGAAGTAAGAAGCCCTATAGACGGAGTGGTTTTAAAACGCGAGGTCTCAAAAGGAGATATAGTCCAAATTGGCGAAGCTCTTTTTATAATAGGCAGACCTGAATGGGAAATCATTCTTGAAATAGACGAGGAATACGCCTCTTTGGTTAAAGTAGGTCAGATTGCAGAATTAAGACTTGATATGAGCGAAAGCGCTGCTTTTCAGGGAATAGTAAAGGAAATATTGCCAAGGGTCGACCGCTCAAGAAAACTAATAACCCTGAAAGTGGATGCGCCTATACCTCCAAACACGCCCTTTGATGCAAGTATAGATGCAAAAATAGAGGTAAAGACAGAAAAGGTATTTGCTGTGCCAAAAGATTATTATAAAGATGGGTCTGTTATAGTCTTTGACGGCGTGAGAAAAGTTAAAGTGCCGGTAAAATTAGAGTCTGAGCAAGGTGATAAAGTCCTTGTAAAAGGTTCATTAAAAGCCGGTGCAAAGCTGGTAAAGCCCTGATGAGGCATGTTCTTTTTGTTGCCTCTAAACTGCTATTTGAAAGAAAGCGTCAGACAATTATTTCAATTATCGGTGTTTCAATAGGGGTTTGTGCCTACATAGTTATGAGCTCTTTGATGTTTGGTTTTCAAAAATTCTTTATTCAGCAAGTTATAGACATAGAGCCGCACATTAAAATAAAACCAAAAGAGAATCCTATCCAGGCATCAACAAATGAGCTAATACTTGGTTATAAATCAGAAGAAAAGGACAAACTTATGGGGTGGCAAGACCTGATAGAAGAATTCTCCAAACATAAAGAGATAAAAGGAGCGGCCCCTCATTTGCTTACCAGAGGGATATTAAAACAGGGAATTAAGGAAAAACCGGTCAATATAGTCGGTATAGACCCATTAAAGGAAGCCGAGGCTTCTGTTATAGAGAGGTTTTTAAAGTTTAAAAACCTCAGAGAGCTTGAATCAAACAGAATGGGGGTTATTCCCGGTATCCTGGTTGCCAAGAGTATTGGCGCTAAAGATGTTGGAGACTCTCTACTTTTGGTTTTACCTGATGGTCAAACCCTTAATGTGAAGGTGGTGGACCTTTTTGACTCTGGCATAACAAACCTTGACGATGTAAGAGTTTATATGCACATAAAAACACTGCAAGGAATTTTAAATAAGCACAATCAAGTAAATGAGATAGTTTTTAAAATACAGGATGTGAATAGAGCAGAGAAGTTAGCAAGAGAGCTACAACAAAAAACAGAATATGAGGTAGAAAGCTGGCAAAAAGCATATAAAAACTTCCTGAGTATTTTTAAAATACAAAATACTATAACTTTTATGATAGTTTTTGCAATACTGGTTGTCTCTTCTTTTGGAATATTTAACATAATCATGATGACAGTCCTTGAGAAAAAGCGCGATACCGCAATACTTATGGCACTTGGCTTTATGCCACGAGATGTAATGCTGGTTTTTTTAATAAAGGGACTATTCATAGGAACTATTGGTTCTTTGCTTGGAGTGATACTTGGCTATGGCATGCAAGAATACCTGGAAACGATAAACCTCGATGTCGAAGGGCTAGTAAGAAGCAAGGGCTTTGTGTTAGATAGAGACATAGTCCACTACATATATGGCATTGCGTTTTCTTTCTTCTTCTCTTTGATAGCAAGTATATATCCGGCATACAGAGCAAGCAGACTAAATCCGGTAGATATATTCAGAAGCCAATGAAAATTCTTACCCTTTCAGGCATTAAAAAAAGAGTAGGCAATGAAGAAATTCTAAAAGGCATAGACCTTAGCATAGAAAAAGGTGAGTTTACCGCCATCCTTGGTGCAAGTGGCTCTGGAAAGAGCTCTCTTTTATACATTGCAGGACTCCTAGATGCCCCCTCTGAAGGAGAAGTAATTCTTCTTGAAGAAAAAGTTGACTTTTCAAAAAAATCTAGACTGAGTTTTTTAAGAAACAAGTACCTGGGCTTTGTTTTTCAGTTCCACTTTCTTTTGCCCGAATTTACTTTGCTTGAAAATGTAATGCTACCGGCTCTCAAAGGCGACAAAAACCAGAAAGATATTAAAAACAGGGCTATTGAACTTCTTGAATTCCTGGGTCTAAAGGACAAAATGAACAGACGCATATATCAAGTCTCAGGCGGTGAAATGCAAAGAGTTGCAATAGCCAGAGCTCTTATTAACGACCCTGTACTTTTACTTGCGGACGAACCAACCGGCAGTCTTGACAGTAAAAACACACAAAAGGTAATGGAAATATTCAAAAAAGTCAATGAACTCGGCACAACAATCCTTATGGTAACTCATGAACTTGAACTAACGCGCTATACAGGAAGGATAATTGAAGTGAAAGACGGTCTTATCATCCGCCAAACACACGGTTAAAAACTTCCTGCAATGTATCACGCGCACTTTTTAAAGCCTTCTCAAACTCTTCAGGCGTTAAACCCACCAGCATAGCAAAATGCTTTTTCTTTATACTCTTACCCCCCGATAACTTCTGCATAATTTCCAATTTTCTTAAAAATTCATAAGCGCGCTTCGCGCATTTTAACCACTCTTGCTCCTGGCCCAAAATCTCAAGAGCATCAAGGGTTGAGGTTTGATTTAGACCTCTTTCAAGAACAAGAGCCTGAGTGGCAAGCTCCGCATCTATTAATCCCCCGGGCGATAACTTTATGTCAAACTCACCTCTTTTGACCTGAGCGGAAAGTTCCTGTCTTATTGCAACGATCTCTAACCTTTCCTCTTTGCTAAGCCCCATGCGCCTAAGATATGGTTTGATCTCTTCCCAGATGTCCTCTCTGCCTGCTATGAACCTTGCTCTGCTCCAGGCAAGAAACTCCCATGGGCGTGCGGTTGTTTTAAAATAATTCTTTACAAAATCCACCCCCGGGGATAAAACCCCGCTACTACCCATCGGACGAAGTCGCAGATCAACCTGATACAAATATCCATCGGCGGTATGTTTAACAAGCCACGAAACCACCTTTTGCGCAAGCTTCTGACTCTTTTCGTCTCCTTCAGGGCTTAAAAAAACTATATCAATATCAGAGCCAAGACCAAGCTCCCTGCCACCGAGCTTACCAAGTGCTATGAGAGCGAGTTCTCTATCGGCCTCAAGTGCCTGCATAACCTTTCGCAGGATAAAATCCGCAACATCCGAAAGGGCTCTTACAAAAGCCCTTAAAGGGGCACTGCTATTTTGCGCCCTGAAGGTATATAGCAAGGACAGTCTCACCTCCCAAAGGGTCTTGAATCTTCTCAAAGCGCCTTCAAGGCTCTGACGCATAGAAAGGCGGTCAAATTCACTTAATAACTCATCAGGAGATGGAAATTCCTGATAGAGTGTCAAGACATCCTCAACCAGGTCCGGAAACTTTGAAATTAAAAGAGAGAGATATTGCGAAATTGAAAAGATACTACAAAGACCAGGAAGAAAATCCGCTTTACTCTCGCTGAGAAGTATCCTCTTACCGGATGGATTGGAAAAAAACACATCAAAGTTCGAAAACGCGGCATCAGGCTCTGGTGTTTTACTTAAAATCTCTAAAAGTCTTTTAACAATACCAGCAAAGTTTTCTCTCTCTTTTGAAGAGAGCTCACGAATGTGGCGAAATAAGCCTCTACATATATTTTCAACTGAGGAAAAACCCATATCCCCGAGAAAACCAACGCAGGTGTCAAAATCCTCAAAAAGCAAAGCACCTTCAAAGCCATCGATTTGGCGAACTGCCGGCAGGGCAGAGCTGAAAAACCTCTCGACTATACTTTTCGCATAAGAAAGTTCCTTTGAAAATTCTTCAACATCCAAAAGCATAGAACGGGCAACAGAAGGCTGGTCAGTTAGCTTATGAGTTTGGTTGCAATTACTTAGCTGGATTCGGTGCTCTACCTTTCGCAAAAACTCGTAAGCTATCTCGAGCTCTTTTGCCTCTTTTGGTGAAATAATCCCCTTTTGCATAAGTCTCCAGATAATGCCAAAGGTGTTGCTCTCTCTTAAAAACGGATCCTTGCCACCAAGGAGCAAAACCAGCGTCTGAAGACCAAACTCTAACTCTCTTATGCCTCCTGCACCGAGCTTTACATCCCAGTAACCTATGTTTTTGCTCGATAGAAGCTGAAGCTGAGATTTTAAAAGTCTTATCTCGTCAATAATCTGATAATCAAGGCTTTTTCTAAATACAAAAGGCTCTCTAATTAGGGTATTAAAGCGCTCAAATAGCCTCCTGTCGCCTGCACAGTAGCGCGCACGAAGGAGTGCAAACCTCTCCCACTGCCTTGCCTGGGATTCGTAATAAAGCTCTGCGGAATCAAGACAAACGCACAAAGGTCCTGATTTGCCAAAAGGTCTTAAATCAAGGTCGATCAAAAAAGGAGCCCCGCTTTCTCCGGGGCTTGACATAAATTTAACAACTTTTTGAAAAACCCCGGTGAAAAACTCTGTTAAAGTCAGCTTCCCCGCTTTACCCTCAGAAGAAGAATAGAGAAACATAAGGTCTATGTCAGAGTAGTAGTTAAGCTCGCTACTGCCGAGTTTACCAAGCGCTACGATGCAACCAGTTGCAGGCGTTCCATCATTATGAAGAGGTTCTCCAAAAGACATAGTCATTTGAAAAAGCGCCCTTTCGTAGCAAAGCTCTAACATAGCGTCAGGTAAAGCGGAATATTCAGAGAGTATTTCTTTAAGAGGTCTGACATTTAAAAACTCTTTTGAAAAGATTCTTAAAAGCTCGCGATGTCTGTAATAAGAAAGGATATTAACAAACTCCTGATCATTTGAGACATCTTTTGTCAGTTCTTTAAGCTCTGAAAGGTAATACTCCTTTGTTTTAACCAGATACCACAGATTTTGAATGCTTTTCATAAACTCATGCGGGTTTTTTAGAAGAAAACTCCTTAAGCAAGAAGAGTTCTCAAGAATGCTAACCAGCAGAGCAAATCTTCTTTCGTTTAGCTCCTTGAGAGATTCGCACCTACAGAGCATTGAATTTATATCCTCAAGCGTGCGATTAAGGTTGAAAGACCAGCGCTCAAGCCACTTTTGTATTTCCACTATAAAATACTATAAAGGAGGGAACAGATGAAACTGCATCAGGAACTCGAAGAGACCAAGAGTCTTGTGCTAAAAATGGCAGGGGCAGTAAAAGAAGCGGTAGATAAAGCAATCGACTGTATGAACAGGCATGACACAGACCTTGCAAGCGAAGTTATAAAATCAGACGATAGCATCGACGCAATGGAAATAGAGATTGAAAGAAGATGCATAAGAATGGTAGCCCTATATCAACCAGAGGCAGTAGACCTCAGGCTAATTATGGGAATTTATAAAGTCGTTTCTGACCTTGAGCGCATAGGAGATGAGGCAGAAAACATAGCAAACAGAGTAATTTTGCTGGCTCAGGAACCACCTTTAAAGCCATATGTCAATCTAAATCTAATGTCTGCAAATGTTAAAAGCATGATAGAGGACTCAGTTCTTAGCTTTTTCCAAAGAGACGTAGCACTTGCAAAAAAAGTAATTGAAAAAGACTCTATAATCAACGAGTTATATGTCCAGCTTCAGAGAGAATTAATAACATATATGCTCGAAGATGTCAGAAACATAAAGCGTTCTATACATCTTTCTTTTATATCCAAAAACCTAGAGCGTATGGGAGACCACGCAACAAACATAGCAGAGATGGCTATTTACTGGTCAGAAGGAGAAGTGGTTAAACACCAGCACAAGGAACAGGATTGAAGCTTTTTTTAGCATTTTTTTTCTTCCTTTTTGTTTTTATTGCAATAAATATAGCCTTTCTGGATAATTTAAGGACTATATGGCCTATAGGTTATCCTCTTGTCCTTCTGGTAATAAATCTTGACCTTCTTGTTTTAATCATAGCCCTGATAGTTTTTTTCAGAAAAGCAATCAAGACTTACCTAAGCCAGAAAGGTAAACTGAGAAAGAAACTAACAACTATGATTAGTTTCTATGTGGTTGTTCCATTGATATTTTTGCAGATTGCAACCGCTATAGTTTTACTTCAGTCTACAAAAACGATGGTAAGCAGTCAATTAAGATACATATCAGAGTCTACGAATGCGCTTATTCAAAAGATAGATAAAAACCATCCTGGCTGGCAAGAAGCTCTAAAAGCCCACCAAACAGCCCTCAATCTAAGAGCAATGGTAAAAGCACGCGACATAATAAGCGGAGTTTATCTTCAGTTTGTGGTCCTTCTTGCATTTATTTCTTTTATAAGTGCAATATGGCTTGGCAACTTAATAGCAAGGCACATCAGTATACCTATAGAGAAGCTAACTTTGAGGGCAAGAGAGCTCTCAAGGGGAAATTTCGACACAATTTTAGAGCCTGCAAAAACTTCTGATGAAATACAGGAACTATCTGAGAGCTTTATAAATATGAAACAGGAGCTAAAAAGACTTTATGAAAAGATAGAAAAAGAAAGAGCCATTTTAAAAATGGTCTTTGATGCCCTGCCAATAGGCATAAGATACTCTTCTTTAGACGGACAGACTCTTGAAAACAACACTTTCAAAAAGCTGAGCCTGAAACCAAATGTGCATGTTCAGAAAACTCAGATAGAGAGCGCACAAATAGAAATCTATGAAGACTTAGAGCCAATATTGCTCGCAGAGCGGTTCAGAACATGGCAATATGCGGTCAAAAGAATAGCCCATGAGATCAAAAATCCCCTCACGCCGATTCGCTTAAACCTGGAAAAGCTTATGCAAAGAGAAGAGCTAAAAGATATTATAAAACACCTTATAGAAGAAGTTGAAAGAATAGCCAAAACCACCAGTCAGTTTTCTCAACTATCGGACAACATAGATATAAAACCAGAAGATGTTAATCTAGAGACTTTTTTGAAAGAGTTTTCTGTGCTTTATCCTGAAATTACCCTAAAAGTAATTGGAGAAGCTAACATAAAAGCGGATAGAAAACTTTTGAAAGACCTTTTTTTAAACCTTTTGAATAATAGCGTCGAATGGGGAGCAAAAAATGTTTCAGTAAAGCTCTCTGCAAGAGAAATAGTTTATAAAGATGACGGTAAAGGCATCGAAGAGGGCGAGGAAGAACTTATTTTTGAGCCTTACTATTCTAAAAAGCAATCAGGGATGGGTCTTGGTCTTGCTATCGTAAGGCACATAGCCAATTTACACGGATGGGAAACAAAAGCTTTCGCTAGTCATAGCGGATTTCATCTGGAGTTTAAATTAAGATAGGGTAAAGACTGCAAAAGACCAACAATTTTGTTTTCCAGTATTGCGTTTATTTCTTCAAGAACTGCTTCTTCTTGCTCTTTTTCGGAGAGCTTTGAAAAGGCTTCTGAGCATACGCCTCGCTCGTGAAGCAATAGAGGAATAAACAACTTCCCAAGGACATAAAAAACAAAGCATAGCTCTTCGTCAGTCAGGTTTTCAAAAGAGTTAAAAAGTCTGTAGGTATAATTCCCACAAAAATCTGTCCAGTAGAGAACTCTACTATCCAAAAGACGCTCCTTTCTTCCTCCAAAGCGCATAGCTTCCATAGCCTTTTCAAAGCGGGAGGCTGTGGAGGGGGGCTTAAATTCCTCTTTGTAGCGTTCTGACCAGGCTTTAAATCTAAAGAATTCTTCAAAAGGTCTCATTGCGCGAAGCGCGTTTATAATAATTCTATGCCAAAATTATCTCCAAGGGAAATAAGGAGAAAAATCCAGGGGATCAAAAACACCAGGCGTATAACAAAGGCCATGAAGGTGGTTTCTGCTGCCAAGCTAAGAAGGGCCCAGGAGCTAATATTTTCCTCAAGGCCTTATTCGGATTACCTTTACGATATGGTAAGAGCGGTTGCATTTCAGGAAGGAGCTTTGGAAAATCCGATGTTTGAGGTAAGAGAAGTAAGGCGAGTTGACCTTGTTGTAATAAGCGCCGATAGAGGTTTGGCAGGGGCTTTTAACTCAAGCGTAATAAAGCGCGCGGAAGAGATAGTAAAAGAGCAAAACGCCCTTGGCAGAGAGGTGAGTTTTGTTTTGGTAGGTAGAAAGGCAATCCAGGGGCTATCAAAGCGTAAAGGGAAGGTCATATTTAAACTCGAAGAGGTGGTTAAAAAAGATGTTGATTTTGAAGCAGTTAAGCAAATAGGAAGTTTTTTAAAAGATAGATTCCTGACAGAGAGCTGTGATGCGGTTTTTATACTCAATAACGAGCTTCAAACCAGAGCAAGCTTTCAACCAGTTCTGAGGCAATTTTTGCCCCTAAAGCTTTTGGAAGGGGGTCAGGAACTGAAATATGAATTTGAAGGAGACCTTGAAGATTTTCTAAATAGGTTAATAGAGCTATATCTTAACTACCAGATATACAGGGCTTTGCTTGAATCAAGCGCTGCAGAGCATCTAGCGAGAATGCTCGCTATGGATAATGCTACAAGAAACGCAGACCAGCTTATTAAAACCTGGACGCTAATTTTTAATAAAGCCCGTCAAGAATCAATAACTTCAGAGCTTATTGATATCACAAACGCGGTCGAGGCGATGAAGTAAATCCTTAATCACATCATCCAAATCCCTTGAGCTATCGAGCTCCAAGTGTGCAAGCTTATAAACCTCTTCGCGGTTTTGCATAAGCTGTTTTAGATTGACCTCTTTTATTGAGAGGAGAGGCCTATGTGTATTAGAGCAACGACTGATAAAGGTCTCAAAATCAATCCTTAGCCAGACAACAAACCCGCTTCCTAACATAATCTCCATCGCAGCTATGTTCGCACCAAGGCCACCACCTGTGCTTATAACTATGTTTTGATTGTTTATAATCTCTTTGAGAACTTTTATTTCAAATTCTCGGAAAAACGCCTCGCCCTCTTCTTTGAAGATTTTATCTATGGACTTTCCGAGCTTTTTTTCAATCTCGAGGTCTGTATCAAGATATCGCCATCCAAGAGCTTTAGAGAGTGCAGAGCCCACAGTCGACTTACCAGAGCACATAAATCCTACCAGAAATATCCTCTCTAGTTTCATGTTTTTGCTATTTAATTTTATGATGATAGGAGTTGATATAATCTATATACCAAGGATTAAAAAAGCGCTGGAAAGACACGGTGAGAGATTCCTAAAAAGGGTGTTTTCTGAAGAGGAACTTAGGCTATGCCTGGTTTTTAAAGAGCCAGAAAAGTGCCTGGCGGGAAGGTGGGCCTGTAAAGAGGCTATTTTTAAAGCAGTTTATGTATCAACAGGAATAAAACTAAATTTAAAACAAATAGAAGTCATAAAAGGAAAAGAGGGAGAACCGATAGTAAAAATAAGAAAAAGTATCACAACCAGAATAAAGGTTTCTATATCCCACGATGGGGATTACGCAATCGCAGTGGCTTATGTATTAAAGTAAAGATGCCAGAAATGATTCAAAGGTCCGTGACCTCTGCCTATGTCTATAGAGTGTTCTATAGCACCATAGACATAGTGTTTGGCTTCCCTTATTGCTTCTTTAAGCTCTTGGCCCATTGCCAAAAAGGCTGTTATTGCAGCAGAAAAGGTGCAACCAGTGCCGTGAGTGTTTCTGGTATTTACAAACGGAGAGCTAAAGTAGTGAAACTCTTGACCGTCAAAGAAAACATCTATAGCTTCGTCTCCAGATTCAATATGTCCGCCTTTAACAAGCACTGTTTGACATCCCCTTTCTCTTATGATTTTGCAAGCACTTTCCATATCCTGTATGGTTTCTATGGGTATACCGGTCAGCTCCTGGGCTTCTGGAATGTTTGGGGTGACAACAAGAGCAAGAGGTAAAAGCTCCTCAATAAGCGCTGATTTTGCATCCTCTCTAAGGAGTGAATCGCCAGACTTTGCCCGCATAACAGGATCTACAACAAGGTTTCTAAGGCCAAATTCCAAAACAGCTTTTGCCACCATTTTAACAGTCTTTGCGCTATAGAGCATGCCAGTTTTGAGAGCATCTATTCCTATATCTTCATAAACGACCCTTATCTGGTCGTAAACTACCTCAGGCGAGACTTCCTGCGTGTGAAAAACTCCCATTGTATTCTGCACAGTTATACAGGTAATTGCGCTCATGCCATAGACGCCAAGGGCGGTAAAAGTCTTTAAATCTGCCTGCACACCTGCACCGCCACTGCTATCAGAACCTGCAACCGTTAAAGCTTTTGATATTCTCATTAGAAAAACAATCCTAACACAAAGTGAATCCTGCTGCGAGATTGATCGCCGGGAACTTTTTTGGTTTTAAAAGCATAGTCTATCCTTATTGGTGCAAGTGGGGTTATAAACCTAAGACCTGCGCCATATCCACCTCTGAGGTTTTGAGACTTTAGCTCTTGCCAGTCATTAAAGCCAAGTCCAACATCGTAAAAGATTGCGCCATAGATAAGGTTTTTATAAAACGGGCGTAAAACTTCGCCTGATAGGAGAAGCTGCTTTTTACTACCTACTGGTTCTAGAGCATTTGGGTCTACCGGTCCTGCAAACCCGTATTTGTAGCCTCTTACAGAAAAGTCCCCACCTACAAAGAAGCGCTCATCAAGTGGCAATACTTTATTATCATAAGGCTCTGCTATTCCCAAAAGACCCTTTAGTGATAGGACAAACCCGCTGTCAAAGAATTTGTCTTTTAAAAAGCTCTGATGTGAAAGGACGATTTTGTTGAATTTTTCCTCACCGCCAAGCACCCCAACACCTACGAGTAAGAAGCCTCTGAAAAGCTACCTTGGGTTGGAAAGAGGTAATTATCACGGGTATCTCTTGAGATTGTCGTAAATAGCTTTCTTGATTGGCGTTCTCCTTCTTGCTGTCTTATCAAAACAGAAGCAAGTGGCGATATGCGGGAGTATTCAACCCTCTGGGCGCTTAAGCCAAAGCTAACTCGCCAAAACTCTGCAATCTCCCTGGAAAGACTTGTCTCAATACCCGTTCTGACTACAGTGTAAGTATCAAGTTCAAGCTTTTTGTCAAAAAAGGTGCCACTAAGGTCAAAGGGTTTTCTTAAGAACCACTTTCTTGTATATGACACTGAATTATCTCTGTATTTACCTCCATATGATAGAGAAACGCTCGCTATATCACCCATCCCTAGGAAATTACCCTTCCTCAAAGATACAAAACCAGATATACCTGTCACCTGGTTATAACCAAGACCTACAGAAAACTGACCTGTGAAACGCTCTCTTAGTTTTACACCTAGATCAACGCCCCTTTGGGAAAATTCAAAAGGTTCTATGGTTATATCCTGATAGTATCCAAGGTTAAAGATCCTGCTTCTTGAGCGAGATATGTCTCTTTCAGTGTAAAGCTCTCCCTCCTGAATCCTGAATTCACGCCTTATGACATAATCTCTGGTTTCGTAGTTTCCCTGGATATCTATCCTCTGGACATAAACTGGTTCGCCTTCTTCTACAAGGATTCTTACATCTACTTTTTTCTTCTCCGGGTCTATTTTTGGCTCTTCTACTGCGCTGGCACGGGCAAAGCCGATAGAGCTATATTTGTTTTGCACATTTTTAATTAAAGAAGTTATAACTTCTTTTCGATAAAAGCCGCCGGGGTTTGTATCAAGGATTTTATCAACTAGCTCTCTCTTGCCAAAGAGAGTAACTCCCAAGAAGCTAACATCACCAAGCTTGTAGCGCGGTCCTTCTTCTATCTGGATAATTACAGAGAAAAGATTGCCACTCTTACTGAGACTATAGCTAACCTTTGCCTCAAGGAAGCCTTCAGAGCGGTAAAATTCCTCAAGCTTTGCAACATCCTCTTTTAGAATCTCCTCGCTAAAAGGCGCGCTAAAGCGCAAAAAAAGAGGATTGGGATTCTTTAGTTGCATAAGGCTTAATAACTTGGAAGAGCTAAAGCTCTTATTTCCACGGAAAGCAATCTGGCTAACTGCACTTGGTTGACCTTCTGTTATGTAAAAGACGACTTTTGAAGCACCTTTTTTGGGTAATAGCTCATATCTGACAGAAGTATCCTGATAACCCTCTTTGGAATAGACTTCAATTATTCTTCTTTTTAAAATCTCAAGCTCTTCAAAAGAGAGAACCCTGCCAAGGCGCAGGCGCCTCTGGATTTCAAGTCTCTCTTCTATGCCGGGTCCTGAAGTAAAGCCCTTTATAAGTTCTTGGGGGTCTACTTTACCAACTTCGACCTCTATACCTATGCGCTTTTCAAGTTCGTCACGCTTTATGCGCCTGTTTCCCTGAAATTCTATCTTGTATATAACTGGCAAATCAGATACAACAAATGTTATAAAAACCTTGGAGTCTTCTACTCTTTCATAAGCCTCTATTTTTTCAAAAAGGCCACTCTTGTAGGCTTTTCTTATGCTCTCACGGACCAAATCCGGGCTATACTCACTGCCTAGCCTTATATCAAAAAGCCCGAGCGCTGCATCGTCTGGTAAAAATCTGTTGCCCTCGACTTTAACGCCAGCCACGGTGCGACCAAGCGAGACACTTGCAAACACAAGAAACAGCGCCAAGAACCTAAACAAATACGACATCCCGCATCCCTTCTTCTAGCTTTCCAAACACAAAGGCATCTTTTAATATCGACAAAGCCTCCCTCACGCTACTTTCATCTACTATAACACAAAAACCAACCCCCATATTAAAGACGCGAAACATCTCATCACTGGAAACCATACCAAGACTTTCAAACCATTTAAAGACAGGATTTTCCGGAATGCTACTTTTATCCAGAATTGCCCTAAGACCATCAGGAACTATGCGCAGCAGATTTTCTCTAATTCCTCCTCCTGTTATGTGTGCCATTGACTTTAACTTTATGCCTGCTTCTTTCAAGGAAAGAATATCTTTAACATAAATCCTGGTTGGTTTTAAAATTTGCTCTATCAGGGTATTATTCAGCTCTATTTTTGCTAAATCTATAACTTTTCTAATAAGGCTAAAACCATTGCTATGAAAACCGTTTGATTTAAGTCCCAAAATCACATCGCCTGCCTCTACATTGGCCGGGCTTAATAGCTCCTCCTGTTCACAAAAGCCTACACAAAAGCCCGCAAGGTCATAAACGCCATCTTTGTAAAAATCAGGCATCTCCGCAGTCTCTCCACCGACTAACAAAACCCCTGACTCTTCGCAGGCAAGCAAAATCCCATCAATTACCTTTTTTAAAACCTCAAGGTCTATTTTACCAGTGGCTATATAATCTACAAAGCAAAAAGGTTTTGCGCCGGTCGCCAAAACATCGTTTACATTCATGGCAACGAGGTCTATACCGACCTCTTTATGCATGCCAAACTTCTGGGCAAGGATTAATTTAGTGCCAACCCCATCAGCACTCATCATAACTACAGGCTTTTTCAGCCCCTTTAGCAAGATTCCACTTGCGAAACTGCCCTTTAACAAAATCTCGCTATCGCGAGTTTTCTGGAAAATATACTCAATCAGGCTCGATGCCCTGCTTCTGCTAACTCCTGCCCTTTCGTAACTTAGACTATCTTCCAAGAGAAAACTCCTCCAAAACAGAATAAACAGGTCCAATTGGATTCAAAGAGCTCTTTATAAGAGCTATTTTGTCAACAACATCCTCGCCAAAGTATCGATTTTCATAAGTGTTTAAAAGCTCTTGCAAAAACGCTTTGTCGTAGGAATTTATCCTGCATATAGTAACATGCGGGTGGAAGATTTTTGAGCCATCGTCAAAGCCAGACTTTTTATTAACCTTCACGAGCTGTTTTGTCAGGTCTTTCAGGGCTTTATATCCATCCCCTATGCCTATCCATAAAACCCTCGCTCTATCAACACTTGGGAAAACCCCAAGACCTATATACTTGACTTTTATTGGTTTAACATTAGAAGACACTTCCTGAAGGTTTTTCAATAGCTCCACAACGCGCGAGGATTCAACTTCGCCAAAAAACTGAAAAGTAAGATGCAAATTCTCTGGCTCCACCCACTTACCTCTAAGGTGGTGATTTGATTGCGACCTTATGGTCTCTAAAACCTCCTGGAGCCTGCGGGTTGTAAAAAATCCGGCAAAAAGCCTTAGCATCACCAGGTTCTGAAAGGTCCTGTGTCAAGGTGTATAAAGCCCGAGGAGGGATAGTATCCAACTCCCCCAAGACCGAGAGCTATAGCAAAGTTTCTAACCTGACTTAGTTCGACGCCTTCTATATAAAAGTCTATTGCTCTTCCATACATGTGGTAGCTCTCGCGAGCCACACCTCTTGAGATTCTTCTCAAATATGCATTCGTCGCAGGAGTGCGATAGCCTGATATAACCACGATCTTGCTGGCTTCAAAAGAGGAAGTTATTGCATAGATAAAATCAAGAAGTCTTACATCAATCGGATGAACCTCGTCGGCTCTGTGGTCTCTGAGAAGATAGTTAATCTCTCTCAAAGACTGCTCTACATATTGCCCATCTACCCAGTAGGCAGTTTTGAGTCTCTCTCCTGTATTGATTGCATAAAGGTCAATTACCCTGAGACCTTCATTGGCAAGAAGAGACTTTGGGAGCAAAAACCCTGCCATACCTGCAGCGATATACTTTAGGGCATCTCTTCTTGACATCCCAAACCTCCAGCGACCAAGGACAAACCCCCTGGGCCGGCGCATTTGATTTACCGCCCAATCCGGCTGGCGGTGCTTTTAGACCCTAATTAGAAACATCGGCCTAAGCCCAAAGTAAAATCGCCAAATGCGAACCCTGTAAGTATAACCCAGCAACATACATTTTTTATACCCAAGTTCAAAAAAACTTCCCTCAAAGAGCTTAGTCCCATCCGGGGTTTTAACCTCAAGAATACAATTTTTTGATGTCAAAAGTCTGATAGAGCCATCTTCAACCCACCATAGAGGCACCTCTTCACCAAACACGAGCCCAAGGTTTGCATCTTTGCTTATTGCCTCAAGAAGCTCACCTGCATCGCTAATGCGGTCTTTGCAAAGAACAACATTTTTAAGCATCGCAAAGCTATCTCTGTAATCGGGAAAGAGAAACCTGATGCCTACTTCTCTTAAATAGAGCTTGACATGATGGTCCAGACCCCCAATGAGCTTTGCATCAAAGCCAAGTTTTTGATAACGATTGAGAATGTCTCTTAAGTTAATTAATCTAAGGAGCGCTTCGCGCACAAATTTTCTACCAAAGAGCAAAATCAAAAGCAAAAAAGGCAAAAGAAAGAATAAAAAACCAGCTCTTTCTTTCAGGACATCTTTCAAATCAATGATTTCAACAAAAGCCCCTTCGGGAATCTCTTTCCATTTTCCCCTAAAGGGATGTGCAACCACCTTTACAGGACCAGCCTCTAAAAGACTGCCTATTAAAGTTCCATCTTTGGTATGAACCTTTTTCTCAATGCCTGCATATACTTTGTTGCTTACAAAGGCTTTTATATGGTCAACATTGTGGTCTGTAACGATGGCAAAATCTATGTCTTCCTGGCGCATTGCCCTCTCTATATCCTCGGGTTTCCCCAAAGAATCATAAGAAAACTGACTGTGAAGATGAATTACAAAAGTATAAACATAAAAATTCGGAAGTTTCACTGGATAAAAGGTTTGTTTTTTTACAGCAAAAAACCTTAATGGATAGAAAAAACCTATCAAAAAATATATCAAAATAGCGGCTATGACCCACTCAGGCATAGCCTTTTGCGAACTTCTGATAGTGTTTTTGTAGCTTCGCCCCTGGCGACTATTGCACCGCTTTCGAGGATATCTATAACAAACTGCCTGCTGATAGATTGCCTTCTGGTATATATTGGCTCTAGGAAGTCTTTTAAAGATTCAAAGAGTCTATTTTTACATTCAACACAGCCTAATTTGCCAGCTTTACAATCATCTTCAATTTCTTCAACTGACCAGTTTCTGGTAAAGACCCTGTGGTTTGCAAAGACCGGACATAGCTGTGGTCTGCCAGGGTCTGATTTTTTAAGTTTTGTAGGGTCTGTAAAAAAAGACATCACCTTGGTTTTTAAGCTTTCCGCATCTTCTGTCAGAAAGATTGCATTTTGATAAGATTTGCTCATTTTGCGTCCGTCTATGCCGGGAAGTCTGGGAACGACACTTACAATCCCTTGTGGCTCTATAAAAGTTTCGCCAAAGAGCTGATTAAAACGCCTTGCAATCTGGCGAGAGAGTTCTATATGAGGTAGCTGGTCCTCGCCAACGGGCACTAAATTAGCTCTGTAGAGCAAAATGTCAGCACTTTGCAAAACCGGATAGCTGAAAAATCCAAGTGTGTCAATGTCAAAAAATTCTCTTTTGCTAGTTTGGAGTTCTGTTAAGCCAACATAACCTTCGAAAAACCCTCTTATAACAGATTCTGAAATTGCATCCAGGAATATATCTTTTAGCTTTTGAACATCTTTAATTTCAAGAGAGAGGCTTTTTAAAAGAAGGCTTAGAGAATCCTCAAGCTGGTTTTTGATTTTTGAAGTAATATCTTTTAGATTCAGAAGGTTTTGCCGAAGGTCTTTATAAGTTGGATTCCATTCAAGCCAGCTCTTTGGCGTTATTAAAGATAGCAAAAAAGAGAGTTCTGTGTGCATTGGCACATCGGACTGCCTGAAAATAGTTGCATAAGAGTGGTTTAGACCCAGAGAGAGCCAGTCAATTACCATCTGGATTGAGTCTTCGATGATGTTGCAAGGCTCTCTGTAAGAGCTGGTAAGGGCATGCAAATCCGCAACCATAAAAAAGCAGGAGTTTTGCTCTGTTAGCTGTATCCAGTTTTTTATAACAAAAACATGCCCAAGGTGTAGCCTGCCCGTTGGGCGCATTCCGCTAAGAACGCGCATCAGAAAATATTAAGTCATCTACAGACTGAAGAATCGCATTTACAATAAACTCTCTCTGAGAGTGGGAGAGCTCTGAATGCACCGGAATTGAGAAGACTTCTTTTCTGAATCTTTGGGCATTTGGCAAAGGGGTATGGGTTGAGTTTCTAAGCTCATTAAGAAGATAAGGATAATAAACGCGGGCGTCTACGCCCGCGCTCTTTAATGATGAAACTATTTTATCCCTTTGATGGTGGCGAAGTGTGTAGAGGTGATATGAGTGAGTAGAGAGTGGTCGCACCTTTGGGTGGATAAAGTCTTTGCCTATAGAGTCGCGGTAATACTCTGCGTTTAGCCTGCGCTTTAGGTTTCTCTCTTCCAGAGTTCTTAGCTGGCAAAGTCCGATTGCAGCCTGAAACTCGGTTATTCTGACATTAAAAGCCGGGTGGTCGCCAAAGTCTATCCATTTTTTGATGTTTTTTGCTATGAGAGGGTCGCTAGTTACTATGGCTCCCCCTTCGCCCATGGGGAGGTTTTTAGAGGCATAGAAGCTAAAAGCTGAGATATGACCTATAGTGCCTGCCTTTTTGCCCATGTAGGTTGCGCCATGAGCCTGAGCTGCGTCTTCTAAAACGAAAAAGCCATATCGCTCAGAGAGGGTCATGATACTTTCCATATCCGCACATTGACCATATAGATGAACCGGAATAACCACATGGGGCTTATAGCGCTTTACAGCAACCTCCAGAGACTCAACATCCATGGTGAAATACTCATCTATATCAACAACTATAGGTTCTGCATCCGCCAGCAAAACAGCGTCAATTGTTGCCATAAAACTCATAGCAGGGACTATAACCCTTTTACCCTTTGCATTAAGGGCTTTAAGGGCTATAAAGAGCGCAACTGTGCCAGAGCAGACGCTAAATACATGCTCTGCCCCAAGGTAGGCGCCAAATTCTTTTTCAAAAAGAGAGGTCCACTTGCCCCTTGTTATTTGCTGACTATTAAGAATCTCAAGCACGAGCTTTTTCTCACATTCGCCAAGCGAGGGCTCTATTATCCTGATCATGCTTTAGGAGTTTATGCCAGCTCAAGATGCAAAGTTGCAAATCCAGGCAGTTAAAGCATAGCTTTTTTGCAAAAGGGTTTATAATCCATAAGGTGGAAAACATAGTCCTTACCCCGATTACTTTTGAGCCGGTTTATTCTCAGGAAGCCGAGATAGTAGAGAGAAAGGGCATAGGTCACCCGGATACAATCTGCGACAACCTTGCAGAAGAGCTATCAAGAAGCCTGTGCAGAGTATATATGGATTCTTTTGGAAGGATTATGCATCACAATGTTGATAAAGCCCTGTTAGTAGGCGGGCGTGCAAGGGCGGAGTTTGGAGGCGGGGAGGTAATAGAGCCCATAGAAATCTATCTGGTTGGGAGGGCAACCCTGGAGGATTCAATCGACATTCAGGAGCTGGTTAATAAAACAGCCTCTGGCTGGATAGAGAGAAATCTCAAAAACCTTGACTTTGAAAAGCATGTAAAGGTCTATGCCAAAATAAAACCAGGTAGCAAAGATCTGGTTGATTTGTATAAGCGCTCTCAGGGACAGGTTCCGCTTGCCAATGATACATCTTTTGGGGTTGGGTTTGCACCGCTTGACCCATTAGAGAGAGCGGTTTTAGAGGCGGAAAGAGTGCTAAATTCTGCAAGTTTCAAAGAAGAGCATCCAGAAGTTGGCGAAGATATAAAAGTTATGGGAGTTAGAATCTCAAACAATATTCGCCTAACGATTGCTTTGGCTTTTGTAAGTAAATATCTAAAAGATATAAACGAGTACTACGAGAAGAAATCAACCATAAAGCAAAAACTCAATGCTTATTTGAGTGACCTTCTTGGCAATAGCGTGGAGATTAATCTAAATACTGCAGATAGCAAGCATGGGGAAGTTTATATAACCGTTACCGGCACCTCTGCAGAGCAAGGAGATGACGGTCAGGTAGGAAGAGGCAACAGGGTTAACGGTCTTATAACCCCCTATAGACCTATGAGTCTGGAAGCGGCGGCCGGTAAAAACCCGGTATCTCACATAGGCAAAATTTATAACACTGTTGCAAACCAGATAGCAAAGCGCGTGATAAAAGAGATTGAAGAAGTAGAAGAGTGTTATTGTTACATAGTTTCACAGATTGGAAAGCCGATTAACGAGCCACAGGTTCTTGATATAAAGGTAAGGTCAAAGCATGATCTTGCAAAAATTAAAGAACCTGCAAGAAAAATTGCCATGGAAGAGCTAGAGCAGATGCCTTCTGTGTGGCAAGGATTTTTAAAAGGAGAGTTTAGTATAGCCTGATGGGTGAGTATACCTGGCTTTTGGTCTTTTTTTTAATAGCGGTTTCTTTAGGGCTTTTGATTGCTTTTGTAAACGAGCTATTAGGTCCTAAAACCAAAGAGCGTATGGAAGATTATCCTTATGAATGCGGAGTCCCGTTAATAGACAAAGAAGCCCGCGGGGTCTTTAAGCAGGGGTATTATCCCATAGGGCTTTTGCTGATACTCTTTGATATAGAAGTCGCATTTTTGTTTCCCTGGGCGGTAATTTTTAAAGAGCTTACGCTTGAGGGCTTTATAGGAGGTCTTATATTTCTTGGGATACTGACCCTTGGGTTTTTATACGAGTGGAAAAAAGGAGCTCTCGAGTGGGAAAAGTAGTTAAAAGTCCTTTAGCATAAGGATGACCTTATCGTGCCAGCCTTGGTTTACATAGGTTGCTTTGCGAAGACGGCGCTTTCTGGCTTTTGGCTTGTGAGTGTTATAATGAGACCCGCCTGCACGCTGACGCTTTATCTTTCCGCTGGCAGTTATTGAAAATCTCTTCCCGGCAGAACGGTTTGACTTCATTTTAACCTTTTTCATAAGGATATTATAACATCTCTAGCAATCAAGCAAAGCATTCAAATCCTTTCCAAGCTCTCTATATATCCCAAGTTTTACCTTGAAGACTTTGCCCTCTCTGTCTATAAGGTATGAGGTTGGAAAGCCACTGACTGGATATTCAGTTTGAGCATAGGGTCTTAGTATTAAAAAGCTGTGTTTGTTTTCACGAAGATAGGACTCAAGAGCGCTTTGTGAGCTATCGAGGTTAACTGCCAGGATTTCAAAGCCTTTTTCTTTGCATCTTTTATACTCTTGCTCGAATATAGGCATTTCCTCCTTGCAGGGCGGACACCATGTAGCCCAGAAATTTAATAAAACTACCTTCCCTCTAAAATCAGACAGCCTTAGCACCTTGCCATCCTGGGTAAGAAATGCATAGTCTTTGATTTCTATATTCGCTGGCTGTTCAGATGGTTTGAGGGCAAAATACATAAAAGCGCCAAACATAAGACCAAGTAGGATATACTTTAGGTTTTTTTTCATGTTGAATACCTCGCATTTAAATTTACATACTCTGGGGTTAAATCAGAGCTATAGACGCTCCAGCTATGCTGACCTTCATTTAAGTCTATGGATATAGAGACTTCTTTGCTAAGTTTAAGATAATCCGCAATCTCATCTAAATTAGGTTCAAGAGGCTCTTTATCAAATATAGCGTATTTCCCGATTTTTATACTGATTTTGTTAATGTCAACTGGCTCTTCCCCAGAGCCAAGAGCTGCAACTATCCTGCCCCAGTTTGGGTCAAGTCCATAAATTGCTGTCTTAACAAGGTTTGAATTAGCAACCAAAGAAGCAAGGGCTTTTGCCCTCTGCCTTGAGCTTGCGTTGAGGACTGAGATTTTTATTATCTTCGTTGCTCCCTCTCCGTCAAGGACTATCATCTTGGCAAGAGTTAAACTTAGCTCCCTCACAAGGTCCATCAAAAGAGAATCCTGCGCAACCTTCTGAGATGTGGATACAAGCAAAGAACAGTCATTTGTACTCATGCATCCATCGACAGTTATTGAGTTAAAACTCTCTTCATTTGTCTGAGTATGGATTTCTTTTAGCCTGTCTGTAGTGGCATCTAAAAACATAAAAGACAGCATCGTTGCCATGTTTGGATTTATCATCCCTGCCCCTTTGGCAAAACCACATGCATAAATCCCGTTTCTGTAAATCGCATGTAGCTTGGGAAATCTATCAGTAGTTGATATTGTTTCGCTTGCGAGTTTTAAATCAAGAGCTTTTAAAGAAAAACAGGCGTCATCTATAGCACTTAGGACTCTGTCAATAGCGAGTTGTTTTCCTATTATTCCCGTTGAAAAAACCGCAACTTCCTCACGCGGGATTTTTAAGTTTTTGGCAACCCGATCAGCCATCGCCCTGGCATGCTCAAAACCTATCTCTCCAACGGCACAATTCGCATTTCCGCTATTTACGACAAAAGCTCTTAAGACCCCAGAGAAGTTTTGCATCGTATAAATTACGCTCTGGGATTTTACGTGGTTTTTTGTAAAAAGTATTGAGGCAGGCCTTGACTCTTTTAAGTAAACAACCAGAATATCCCTGCCAGACTCTTTTAGCCCCGCAAATCCGGTTCCCATAAGAACTTTGTTAAAATCTTCCACCTAAGCTCCTTAAAATAATTGATCTTATTCTTTGAAATTCCTCGCTATCAGAGATAAGCTGCCCTGATAGTGGTTGCTGATTCATATACTGAGTTGCAACTCTTATCCTGTTTTGTGTAAGCGGATGGGTAGAGAGCCATTCGGGAGGAGAATACCTCTCCATAGACTTTAGAGTTTCAAAAACTCTTATAAGACCATTAGGGTCGTAATTACTTGCTCGCATATAATCTATGGCAAGTCTATCTGCCTCTATTTCCTGCTCTCTGCTGTATTTAAGGGTAAGGAGCTGAGCCCCTATCTGACCTGCCTGAATGGCTATTTGTCCGATTTTGCTATCGCCCGCTACTATAGAACCTATCCCTATAGCCACATTAATGCCTATCTGACGCTCTAAAAACTTTGCGTGATGACGGGCATTTATATGCCCAAGCTCATGAGCTATAACGGCTGCAAGCTCGCTCTCAGTTTTTAAATTTGCGAGCAGTCCTCTTGTTATAACAATAGGTCCACCAGGCAATGCAAAAGCGTTAACTTTCGTGCTGTTTGCTACATAGAATTCATACGGTAGTTTCCTTGGGGTATTCTTCGCCAGATTCATACCAACCTCTCTTACATACATCTGAACCCTCTCATCCGGAAAAGGACCACCAAGGCTGGACATAACCACAGGGAGCTCTCTTTTACCTATCTGAATCTCTTGCTCTTGAGAGACTATACTGAAAAACCCATAACAGAAGCTTAAAACAAGCAATACAAAAATGGCTTTCATCTCTTTTAAAGTATAAGCATTGCGTCACCAAAGGAGTAAAATCTATAACGCTCCTTTATGGCAATTTCATAAGCTCTCATAATCAATTCCTTGCCTCCAAATGCACTCACCAGGAAAAGGAGCGAAGACCTTGGCAGATGGAAGTTAGTAATAAGAGCATCAACAACCCTGAATTTATAGCCGGGATATATATATAATCCAGTCCTGCCAATGAAACTCTCAAATCCTGCAGTCTCAAGAGCTCTAGCCACAGTTGTTCCAACTGCTATTATGCGTCCACCCTGGGCTTTGGTGTTTTTTAACAGCCTAGATGTTTCCTCCGGTACTATGACAAACTCCTCATCAACCCTGTGGTCTTTTACTTCCTTAACTTTCACCGGCTTAAAAGTCCCATAAGATATATGAAGCGTCACAAAAGCCGTCTTTATGTCTCTTTCTAGCAAAGCATCAAGCAAAGACTCTGAAAAATGGAGCGAAGCTGTCGGCGCAGCCACAGAACCGGGCACCTTAGCGAAAATACTCTGATAATCCTCCTTATCTGAGGGCTCTTCCTCTCTCTGAATGTAAGGCGGAAGGGGAAGCCTGCCATAGAGCTCTATAGCCTCGAAAAACGCCTTCTTAGAAATTATCTCGACCTCAAACTTAGGTCCTTCCAGATGTTTTTTTATCAAAATACTAAAATCCTGCGCTACGCGCAGAGATAAACCCTCTTTTATACCCTTTCCCCCAACAAGAGCGTGCCAAACACCGTCTTTTATAAAATCAGTCAGGAGAACTTCTGCCCTGCCACCTGTTGGTTTTGTGGCAAAAAACCTGGCAGGTATTACTTTAGTGTCGTTAAAAACCAGAATGTCTCCTCTATTTAAAAACTCAGGTAGCTGATTAAAAACAGCATGTTTTATAGAACTATCTTTTCTAGAAACCACCATCAATCTACAGCTATCCCTGGGATAGACTGGCTTTTTAGCAATTAGCTCCTGAGGCAAATCAAAGTCAAACTCTTCAACTCTCACCTGTGGACCCAAAACCCCCTTCACCCCTTTGAGTTTGCGAAAGTTCGTCTGCTATCTCAAACCTAACCCTTAATACAGTGCAAAAAACCAGCTGGGCAAGTCTTTGCCCTCTTGATATGGTAAAGTTTTCTTCACCCAAATTAATTAAAATCAGCTTTATCTCGCCTCTGTAGTCTGCATCTATCGTCCCTGGGGAATTTAGAATGGTAATGCCATGCTTTAGAGCAAGGCCGCTCCGCGGGCGAACCTGAGCCTCAAGACCCTCAGGAAGCTCTATTGCAATCCCTGTTGGCACCAAAATCCTCTGCATGGGCTTTATACAAACAGGCTCATAAAAGGCACAGAATAGATCAACCCCGGAAGAGAGAGGCGTTTGATAACTCGGAACTGGCAAACCCTCTGAGTGCGGAAGTCTTTTAAGCTTTACTATCATCTTCTTTTAGCCGGCGGTGGGACTTGAACCCACGACCTAGGCATTACGAGTGCCTCGCTCTACCTCTGAGCTACGCCGGCAAGTTTTGCCCTGCCCTGGTCGTCTACTTCAATGACTCTTACTGGCAACTCATCACCGACATTGAATCTGCCCCTTGCGTCTTTTATACCGCCGTCTATCTTGCTAATGTGCAAAAGCCCAACCTTGCCGGGCAAGACCTCTACAAAAACCCCATAGGGTTCAACCCTGGTAACTTTGCCTACATAGATTTTTCCGATCTCAAGGTCTAAAGTAAGCGACTCTATGATGCTACGAACCTTTGAGATAGCTTCTCTATTGGTTGATGTAAGAGTAACCCTGCCACCTTCGTGAATCCAGACAGAAACCCCGAGTCTATCACGAAAGTCTTTTACGTTTTTACCACCCGGTCCTATAACCACAGTGGCTTTATCTTCTGGAATAATCATTTGCTCTATAATGGGCGCATATTGAGATACCTGCTCTCTGGGCTTTGAAATAGCGGCTTTCATAAGCTCTATTATGTGAAGCCTTCCATCTCTTGCCTGCATTAGAGCTCTTTTTAGTATCTCCTTTGTTACCCCTTTGACTTTTATATCCATCTGAAAACTCGTTATGCCAACTTCTGTCCCTGCAACTTTAAAATCCATATCCCCAAGCTGGTCTTCGTCCCCTAAAATATCCGAAAGAACAACAAAATCATCCCCCTGGATAATAAGACCCATCGCAATACCCGCAACATGGCGCTTTAGAGGCACTCCCGCATCAAATAGCGCCAAAGAGCCAGCACAAACAGTAGCCATAGAAGTAGAGCCATTTGACTCAAGGATATTTGAAACGACCCTTATTATGTATGGGAACTCAGACTCAGGTGGAATCAAAGGCTCAAGAGCTCGCTCTGCAAGAGCTCCATGACCTATCTCCCTGCGCCTTGGTGGACCCCATGGCTTTGCTTCCCCTGAAGAAAAAGGCGGAAAGTTATAATGGAGCATAAAGCGCTTTGCGGTCTCGCCTTCGTGTATGCTCTCTACCATTTGAGCCTCTTCAGGAGAGCCTAAAGTAGCAGTTGCAAAAGCCTGGGTCTGCCCACGGGTAAAGATTGCACTTCCATGCGGTCTTTCAAAGGGGTGTATTTTGATCTCAATAGGTCTTATCTCCTCTGGAGAGCGCCCGTCTATTCTTTTGCGGGTTTTGAGTATCTGCTGGCGCATCAGCTGGCTTGATAGTTTTTTAAACTGATATGTGGCTTTGAAGTGCAGGCTCTGGTCAATACTGTCAAGAAACGCCTTTAATGCGTTTGCAGCAACAGCTTTTCTCTCTTTTTTATCAGAAATTTGCATAGATTCCAGTATTGCACTTTCACAGCTATTAATTAGCCTCTCCTGAATTTCTCTATCCAGCTCAATACTCTCAAATGTCATTTTTTGAGCGCCAATTTCCCTGCTAATCTCTTTTTGAACCTCAAGACATTCCCTCACAGCTTCGTGACCGAAAGATAGAGCAGAAAGAAGGGTCTCTTCTGAAACTTCCTTTGAGCCCCCTTCGACCATAATGATAGAGTCAAAACTTGCGGCAATTACCATATCAAGGGTCGCTCTCTGTCTCTCCTGATATGTCGGATTTGCAACAAACTGCCCATCAACCTGACAAACCCTTACTCCCGCAACAGGACCTTCAAAAGGTATTTTTGAAATCTCAAGAGCCAAAGAGGCACCGGTTATACAAAGCACATCAGGGTCGAATTTATCGTCCGCCGAAAGTAAAAGCGCAGTGATAACAACCTCGTTAAAAAACCCCTCGGGAAAAAGAGGTCTTATAGGTCTGTCTATAAGTCTTGATACCAGAACTTCCCTATCGGTTGGTTTACCCTCGCGCTTTACAAAACCACCCGGAATTTTACCCCAGGAGGATGACTGCTCTCTATAATCAACTGTAAGGGGAACAAAGTCCACACCGCTGGAGGGTTCTTGCGAAACCACCGCTGTTACCAAAACAGCAGTATCCCCCTGCTTTACGACAACTGAGCCGTCCGCGAGCTTTGCAAGTTGACCGACCTCCACTTCTATCGTGGAGTTTGCAATTCTGAAACTCCTCTTCATCACTTAACCTTTAGATTAAGTCGCTTTACTATGTTCAAATAGCTCTGATAGTCCCGCCTCTTTAAGTATTCAAGATGTTTTCTCCTTGCGTGAATTATTGCAATAAGTCCGCGCCTTGAGTGAATATCTTTCTTGTTTTTCTTTAAATGCTCTGTAAGTCTTGCTATCCTTTCAGTAAGCAGGGCAATTTGCGTCTCACTTGAGCCAGTATCTCGCTCGTGCTTTCTAAAAGTCTCGATAATTCTCTGCTTAACCTCTTTTGGCAAAGCCATTTAATGTCCTCCTTTAAAATAATCATAACTCGGGGTGACGGGACTTGAACCCGTGACCTCTGGCCCCCCATGCCAGCGCGCTACCGCCTGCGCCACACCCCGTTTGACTATCAGATTTTATTTGCCTTACTTTCAGAGTTCAACCTAACAAGAAGCATCCTGCTTGGTTTAAAAGAAACCCTGTAATAACTGCCGTTTGTCTTTATGCGAAAACTCCCAAAACCAGCCAGCTTTACAGCATTTCTCTCATGAAGCGCATCTTTAATTTTTATGAGTATAAAGTTAGCCATCTGGTTGGCTCTTGATTTGGAAATATTCGTCCTTTCACAAATCCTCTCCAGGAGGATTTCTTTTTTCATATTTTTATCTTCTTAAACAGGTCGCCAAGAGTAAAGCCTTTGTCCCCAGAAGATGTGCTAGTTTCTTCCTGGGGCTCTGCTTCTTTCATACTGAGAGTGATTTTCTCCTGACTTAGCTCTATTATCCTTACCTCAACCTCTTGCTTTTCCTGGAGCTTTGTGCCTTTTGGAATTTCCGAGATAGGTAAAAGACCATCTAAACCCTCTTCAAACTGCAAAAATGCCCCAAAGCTATGAATGGCTTTAACTTTTAGAGTAACTTTATCGCCAACTTTGTACTTTTTGAATATAAGGTCGAGCGGGTTTTCACTTAGCTGTTTAACACCGAGTTTTACATACTTTCCATCAAGACCCAGCACCATAAACTCGTATTCTTTATTAAGCTCCAGAACATCCTCTATTTTGACTGACTTAATCCATGATATGTCTGACCGCTGAATCACCCCCTGAACCCCGCTGGTTAGCTCAACAAACGCCTTTGAGCCCTCTATTTTGAAAACTTTACCTTTTATTCTTGTGCCAGCCGGATTTAGCTTAAGGTATTCTTCCCAAGGCTTTGGTAAGAGTCTCTTTAGGCTCAAAACGAGCTTTCTTCGCTCTGGATCAAACTCAAGCACCAAAGCATTAACCTTGGAACCTTTCTGAGGAATAGTGCCATCATAGGAGATTTCATCTTTTGGCACAAAGCCCTCAACGCCCTCCATAACAGACAGCAAAAGCCCTTTTTCAAGATGTTCAAGAACTTTTACCTGCAGGGTAGCACCTTTGTAGATGGTCTTTTTTGCACGCTCCCAGGGGTGCTCTTGGGTCTCTCTAATGCTTGCAAAAACAAATTGCTTATCTTTTGGTATTCTCTTTATCTTGACATTTAATCTTTGACCTAGCTTCACCAGCCTTGAAACATCGGCATTTTTGTTCCAGCTTATTTCTTCTACTGGCACAAAAACCCTGAGAGCTCCTTTTATTAGAAGGGTGATACCTTTTTCTGGGTCTACCTTTATAACCTTTGCTTCCAGTATGTCTCCAACTTTGATATTTTCAATTACTTCTTCAGCTCGCTTTTTCTCAATAGATTTTATGTATTCCTTCTGACTTAGCCTAACTACTAAACCGTTGCCTGTTTCTTGGAGTTCCTGGACATTAGCAACAACTTTCTTGCCGACCTTTAATCCTTTGGCGGCATCAGCAACTGGCAAAAAGGCTCTCAAGCCACTTATATCAACCCAATATCCATCTTTCTCTGCGGATAAAACAGTTCCGGTAATTAATTTGTTTTTCTCTTTAGCCGTCTTTAAGAGAGCGTATAACTTGCTTTCAATATACTTTTTGTAAGAGAGAATTGGGGAACCACCTCTGCTAAATTTCAATATGACAGCCTTTATCTCATCGCCGGGCTTTACCTCTGGGAGTTCTTCGCGCGGTATTATACCCTCAACCTTGTAACCAAGGTCAACATAAATTAGCTTGTCTTCAACCTTTACAACCTTGCACCTTACTACATTTCCTCTCTTTAGCTCTCTAAGAGGTGTTGTCTCCTGCAAGAGCTTTTCAAAATCGCCCATTCACTGCCTCCAGAAAGGGAGATTATACCAGCTTTACGCCTTTGCTATAAAGTATGCAAAAACTTCAGAAGTTCCAGCGGACATAAGTAGCTCAGATAGTTTGTTAATGGTGGCACCCGTGGTTAGAATGTCATCAACCAGGAGAATCCTCTTTCCATCCACTAAGTCTATGACATTTTCTCTTAGTTTAAAACCTGATACTATCATCTGTCTCTGCGATGCATCATAACGCGCAAGCGGACCTTTGAGGTCTTTACGACTAAAGAGCTTAACAGGCTGAACGCCAAGGTGTTTAAGAATCTCCTCAACCTGATTAAAACCACGAACCCACAACCTTCTTAAGTTTATAGGAGCAAAACTCACAAAATCTGGCTCAACACTCGATGCAAACTCCCAGAAATGGTCTTTTATGCGCTCTGCTATAACTTTTGCAAGGTATCTGGCGCCTTCAAACTTGAGAGACAAAAGAGCAGTTTTTAAAGGACCCTCGTATAGCCCAAAGATAGAATACTGGCTTATAAACTCAAACTTATGATCGCGGTCAATGGGGGTATGGGGCTTTATCTCCTGTATGCAAGAGCTACAGATATATCCCTGACCAATTCCTACAAATCTCTTCCCGCAGGAGCGACATTCATCAAGTGCAATGCCGGCAAGTTGGAGAAAACCTACCATTACTTTAGATTTTAAACTAACCGCTCCAGCATCAGCTGAATTATTCTTCTGTCTGCTGTTTTTAAAACCCTCAGGCTAAAGTTATCAAACTTTAGCTGATGTCCCTTTTCCGGTATCCTGCCTGCAAAGTAAATAAAAAACCCACCCACAGTAGAATAAGGACCCTTGGGGACTTTTATTCCGGTCAACCTCTCAAGCGTGTCTATGTGGATTTCAGAACTCATCACCCATCTATCTTTGGAAACCTGAATTATTTCGGCAGGCTCTTTCTGAATACTCGAAAAGGAAAATAAAAATTCGTAAATGTTATCTCTGGTAAGAATGCCAAGAGGATTACCACGCTCATCGACTACTATAAAAACCACCTCGTGTCTGGCTGAGAGCTCTTGAAATAAACACTCCACTGAAGAAAACTCCGATATAAAAGCTACTGGTTTTTTTAGTTCTCTCAGGGTTTTACTATCAGCCTCAAGAGACATCTCAAAAGGTCTTACCCAGCCAATAAGTTCATCAATACGGCCTCTATAAACCAGCAAAAGGTCGCGCTTTAAGTCTTTTAAAATCTCCTGTGCCTGTTTGACAGTAAAACCCTCTTCTGCAATTGGCACTTCATACATAGGTGTCATTATTTGAGATACGCTAACAAAATGCATATTGCATATTTGAAAAGCAACATCCAGATCAGGACTGCCCTGGGAGTAGGATTTTAAAACCTCAATAAGCTCCTCTGATTTAATGGAATTTTTTTCTCTGAGACGAAGGGTGCTTACTATCCAATTGCTAAGGTATATAACACCCGAAAGAAGAGGAGAAAGAGTGCTCCTTAGACCTGAAAGGATAAAAACCGAAGGCAAAATAAGTCTATCACAATAGCGTCTAAAAACACTCTTTGGTAAAACTTCGCCGAAAGTAACGCTAAAGATAACAAGAGTAGCTGATAGTAAAAGCTCAAAACCCTTTAGAAACTCAAAGTTTTGTGAAAGATGATAAACCCCAAGGGTGTAAAAAGTGGATGCAAGCGCTATTGAGATGCTATAACCAAGCATAGTAAGGGTGACAAACTCCTCTGGCTTTTCCAGAAAAGCTTTTAAAAAGTCATATCCCTGTCTTTTGCTCTGGATACTTAGTCTTGCCTTATCTGCACTCACTAGCGCTATCTCACTGCCGGCAAAAAGCCCCTGAAGCAATACAAAAAACGCACTTGCTATAAAAAGCCCAACTATCTCCATCCCAGAACCACTCTGTCTTTTCCAGATAGGTCTTTGAAAACCATCGCCTTAAATCCTTGCTCTCTAAGCAAAGAGCTCACTGCACCTGCCTGGTCATGACCTATTTCAAAAGCACAAAAACCACCGGGCTTTAGATAAAAACAGAGTTCTGGCACTACGCTTTTATAAAACTCAAGACCAGTCGGACCTGCAATCGTTGAGTTATACCCTTCCAGTTTTACACAAACGGGCAATTGACTCCACATTTCTTTAGGTATATAAGGAGGGTTTGACACTATAAAGTCAAACTTCATACCCTTAACCTGCGAAAATTTATCCCCAATATGGGCAAAAAGTCTATTTAAAACCCCGTGCCTGAAAGCATTTTTACGTGTAAGCAGGAATGCTTTTGGGTTTATATCACAACCCCACATAACTAGCCCACTAAAGAGCTTTAGCAGTGTTATGCTTATGCATCCACTTCCAGTGCCTATTTCAAAACCTACATAACCTGGTTTGAGTCTCTTTAGGACAATTTCAACAAGCACCTCAGTCTCGGGTCTTGGTATAAAAACACCCTCTTCTAAAAAAAACTCAAGTCCGTAAAATTCCCAGCTTCCAATCGCATACTGCAAAGGGTATCCATTTAAAACCATGGATGCTTTAGAGAAGAAGATTTCTATCTGGGAATCATCCAGCTTAAGGTTATTTGTCAGCAGGCTTAGCTGGCTCTGACCTGTTAGGTGGCAAATCAGGATTAGTTTGTCCCTGAGGCTTAGTGAGGGGAATTGCTTCAGAAGGTCTCTTACTTTCATCTTCTATTAAAGAACCCTGACGGGAAGGGTGAAAAAAAGCAAGCAAAAGGGCAAGAAACATCAGTAAAAACCCTGTGTAGTATGTCGCCTTTGTAAGAATCGTGTCTACTCCACCGGGACCAAACATCCCCTGACCCATTGCACCAAAAGCAGAGCCAACATCGCCTTTGCTTCGCTGAAGCAAAACCAGAATAATTAAAAAAAGAGCGACCAGAACAAAAACTGTCAGGAGAATATAATACATGTAAACTTATTTTACTCATGAGGGCGCTTATTTCAGTTTACGAAAAGACCAATCTTGAGGTGCTTTTAGAAACTCTTGACAGGTTAGACGCTGAGATTTTATCAACCTCAGGCACTGCAAATTTCATAGCAGGGCTTGGATATAAGGTAACTCCGCTTGAGAGTATAACAGGCTTTAAAGAGCTCCTTGGCGGAAGGGTAAAGAGTCTGCACCCTATGGTTTTTGCCTCAATACTTATGCGTCAGGAAGACAGGGTTGAAAACATTAACCCAATAGACCTGGTGGTGGTTAATTTTTACCCTTTCGAAAAAGGTCTTGAAGAAGGTCTGGATCTGGTGGAGCTTATAGATATAGGAGGGCCCGCACTTGTAAGGGCTGCGGCAAAGAACTTCCAAAGGGTATGCGTCATAGTTGACCCCAAAGACTACGAATGGGTGGCAAAAAAACTTCTTAATAATACCTTAACTCTGGAAGATAGAAAAACGCTTGCAAGCAAGGCATTTTCTTACTGCTCTTATCTGGATGCAATAATATCCAGAGCTCTATGTTATGAGTTAAAAGACAAGGGTGCTATTGCTTATAAACTTCAAGAAAATTTAAGATATGGAGAAAATCCACATCAAAAAGCATGGCTTTTGTCAAATCCCTTTCAGAAAGTCGGGACTCCAATAAAACTTGGCGGCAAAGATATGTCATATAACAACTATCTTGACTTTGATTGCGCGCAAAAACTTATTACAAAATTTAAAAATCCTGCCTGCGCAATTATTAAACATGCAACGCCGGCTTCGGTGGCGCTTGGGAAAAACCTCATAGATGCTTTTGAAATTGCTTTTAATTCTGAACCTGAATCCGCCTTCGGCGGGGTTGTGGCCTTTAACGACCTTGTAAACGCAGAGCTTGCAAAAGCCCTGATAGAACACTTTATAGAGGTCGTTATAGCCCCTGATTTTTCCGATGAAGCCCTTGAAATACTAAAAACCAAAAAAAACCTGCGAATTATTAAGAGCTTTGGTATCTCAATTGGCTATAGCCTAAGGAGCATAAGCGGAGGATTTTTGCTCCAGGAAGATAATTTTGACGAAGATATAGAGCCACAAGCAGTGTGCGGGAGTGTATCTGAAAACCAGATGCAAGACCTTATTTTCGCATGGAAGGTAGTATCCCAAACAAGGTCAAATGCAATTGTGATTGCAAAGAGCTTAAGAACTCTGGCTATAGGCACAGGAAACACCTCAAGGATTGACAGCTTAAGATGCGCAATCATGCGCGCTCAGAGAAATGGCTTTGATTTAAAAGGCTCCTGTCTTGCCTCTGATGGGTTTTTCCCCTTCCCCGATAGTGTTGAGCTTGCTCACAATGCAGGAATTGAGGCAATCATCCAGCCTGGGGGCTCTATAAGAGACCGTGAAGTTATCGAAAAAGCCAGAGAGCTAGGAATCAGTATGCTATTTACCAGAAAGAGAGTCTTTAGCCACTAATTAGCCTAAGGAGCTCTCTAACAGCCATAGCTCTATGGGATATGGCGTTTTTCTCCTCGGGGCTTAGCTCCGCCATGGTTCTTTCCTCGCCATAGGGTTTGAAGATTGGGTCATATCCAAAACCCCGCGCTCCGCGCGGGATTTGAGTAATCTCCCCTTTACAAATACCCTCTGCCCAAAGACCGGCACCGGCATCGTAGATTAGAAGAATGCACCTAAAGAGGGCTCTTCTGTCTTCTTTTCCCTCCATGAGCCTTAGAACCTTTCTTATGTTGGCGCTAACTCCCGTATCTGGCTCTTTCCCCCCAAATTCAAGTTCGCAAAATCTTGAGGATAAAACCCCGGGCATATTGCCAAGGGCAGAAATCTCAAGCCCGGAATCTTCCGCAAGCGCAGGGATTTTAAACTCTTCAAAATAAGCGCGCGCTTTTAAATAGGCGTTTTCTAAGTAAGAGTGTGGACCTTCTTCTATCTTAAGAACCTTTGGGGGAGGGATGAGGTTAATGCCTTTCATAAGAGCTCTGAGTTCGTAAATTTTGCCCTCGCTTGAGGTTGCAAGGATGAGCTCTCTATAGCGCAACCTTTTCCTCCTGATAGATTTTCCGAAATCTTTTAATAGAGAGGGCTTTACCGCTATTTTGACAAACTTCTAGTAAAATCCCGTTAAAGACTATCGGTCCAGTTTCTTCTACCTCAAATTTCTGACTAAAGCCATATAAAAACCTGTGAATTACCTCTTTTGGACGCATACCTATGACAGAATACAAACATCCGCTCATTCCAACATCGGTTATAAACCCGGTTCCGGATTTTAAAATAATCTCATCCGCAGTGGGAACATGAGTGTGAGTGCCATAAACTGCGCTTGCGCGCCCATCAACATAGAGTCCAAAAGCCCATTTTTCAGAGGTAGTTTCGGCGTGAAAGTCTACTATTATGATATTTACTAGGTTTTTAATATCTTCATAGATTTTATCAAAGACACTGAAGGGATTATCAAGGTTAGAATCAAGAAATGTCCTGCCCATGAGGTTAATAACAGCAAACTTAAATCCGTTCTTTTCAAAAATGCCATAGCCTCTACCAGGGACATTATCTGGATAGTTTGCGGGTCTTAAAAGCTCATGGGAGATGTCAATAAACTCAAGAACTTCCTTCTTGTCCCATATGTGATTGCCAGAGGTCATAACATCAACGCCCAGGTCTTTAAGCTCCTGAAAGACCTTTCTGTTTATACCAAATCCCCCTGCGGAGTTTTCAACATTTACAACAAGCACATCAAAAGAGTCTCTTAGCTCCTCTAATGCGCTCTTTAGAGCCTTCCTGCCCGGTTTCCCGATTATGTCGCCAACTATGAGAAACTTCATCTTTAGATTTTAACTTTGTTTGTTAAAATACCATTTATGTTTAGCGGCTCTATAGTAGCTCTCATTACGCCATTTAAAGACTCAAATGTTGATTTTGAGGCTCTGGAGAGTTTAATAAACTTCCACATAGAGCATGGCACTGACGCAATACTGGTTTGCGGAACCACGGGAGAGTCCCCAACACTCACCTTTGAAGAGCATAGAAAAGTCATAGAAAAATCAGTTGAATTTGCAAAAAATCGCATAAAAATCATTGCTGGAACCGGCGCAAATGCAACCCATGAAGCTATTGAACTAACAGAGCATGCAAAAAAAGCAGGCGCAGACGCCTGCTTGCTGGTAGCTCCATATTACAATCGTCCAACTCAGGAAGGTATATATCGCCACTTTCTGTCAGTAGCAAAAGAAGTAGACATCCCCATAATTCTTTATAACATCCCCTCCAGAACAGGGGTTGAAATAAGCCCAAACACCATTAAAAGACTGGTCGATGAGTGCCCTAATATCGTAGGGACAAAAGAATCAACCCAGAACATGGATAGAATCTCAGAGCTCTATAGGCTCATAGGTCATGGATTTAGCATCTTAAGTGGTGATGATTCTTTGACTCTGCCTATGATGGCTCTTGGTGCAAAGGGCGTTATATCGGTAGCAAATAATATAATGCCGGTTGCAATCAAAAGTATGGTTGACTTTGCCCTGCGCGGTGATTTTAAAAACGCAAGAAGACTGCACTACTACTTGCTTCCCCTTTTTAAAGTGCTCTTTATAGAGACCAACCCAATTCCTGTAAAAACCGCCTGTAGCTTGATGGGTATGTGCAAGTTAGAACTGAGATTGCCTCTTTGCGAAATGAGCAAAGAAAACTACAATCTACTCTTGGAAACTTTAAAGGGTTATAACCTACCCATCAAGGATGAATCAAGAGTCTGAAGTCTTCTTCTTTGAACTATCTTCTTTGCCAATTCCTAAAAGTAATAGATATCTTCGCAGAAAAAACGGAAAGGTATTTAAGCCAAACAGGGTAAAAAACTGGGAAGTTAGAGCTCTTTGGGAGCTGATAAATCAAGCAAGCACCCAGCTAAAGAGTGCGCTTGATTGTAAAGTCTGTGTGGAAGTAGAGCTGACTTTGCCAGACAATAGAAGAAGGGACATAGACAACATGCTAAAGAGTCTGTGGGATGTTATGGAAAAAGCAGGCATAATAAAAAGCGACCATCAGATATTCGAAGTTAGAACCAAAAAAATCATCCAGAAAAACCTTCAAAAAACCTCTATAATGGTAAAAAAAATCAGTTAACGCCCTTGATATACTCAGTTGGGTCCAGAGGCACGCCCTCTCTGTTTCGGATTTCAAACCTTAGAGCACATTCTTCTGCATTGTGACGCTTTCCTACCCTTGCTATAACCTGACCCTTGCTGACTCTTTCACCGCGCCTGACCAGATTTTCTTCATTGTATGCGTAAAGGGATATAAAATTCCCGTGCTCTACTATTATCATGTTGCCATACGCCTGCAAATCTCCCCCGCTATAGATGACTTTACCGCCGTCAACTGCCTTTATAGGGCTTGAGCATGGCGCTACTATCTCTATACCTCTTGGAACCTTTGACATCTTGCCCTCTACCGGCATCTCAAGACCCATCTCTTTTAAACTTGTGGTTGGATCTGAAAACTCTCTCTGGGGCTCTTTATAAACCAGTCTTTGCTCTGTCTGTTTTGGCACTTCTTTTCTCTCTTCAGCTACTCTCTCTCTCTCTGGCTGAGTCTTTGCCACTTGAGTCTTTTCTACCTGACTCTTTGGCAACCTAACTACCTGCCCCGGCGATAGCCACTTGTTTTTAAGCTCTGGATTTAGACGCTCTAGCTCCTTTTTTGGAATATCAAGCTTTTGAGCAACATGCTCAAGTTTTGAGCGTTTTTTGACTACATATACCCCGCCCTGGTTTGGAGATCTGTTTTCATCAAGTTTTTGCTTTCTGGCAGGGATTTTTACGCTCTGCCCCGGCGATAGCCACTTGTTTTTGAGCTCTGGATTTAGACGCTCTAGCTCCTTTTCCGGAATGCCTAGCTTTTGGGCAACATGCTCAAGTTTTGCACCTTTTTTGACTGTATATACATCAGTCTTAGGCGATGATTTCGAAACCGGTATGCAGATGCTATCACCTGCTTTGAGAGACTTGATGTCCTTGCTTGAGTTTGCCCTATGTAGCTGCTGAAATGTGATGCCGTTCTTTCTGGCTATTGAGTAGGCGGTATCACCTTTTTTTACGGTATATATTTTGCATTCAGTTTTGGCAAGAGCAAAAGCACTAATAAACAATGCTAAACCCATCTTTAACATCATTAGCCACCTCCTTTAAAAGACAAAGGGACTCTACCTTTGCCCTCTGTGGACCATCAAATAATGCCATTATGCACTCCCAGACTGCCCTCTCCTCACCCACTAGAAGCGCCTCTACTCTCCCATCTGGCAGGTTTTTAACCCATCCATTTAGACCCAGCTCAGTTGCCTTTGCTTTTGTAAAAGCCCTGAATCCAACTCCCTGGACTTTTCCCTCTACAAACACCCTGATTGCCAGCATTAAATAAAATTCTAAACTATTAAATACGAAAATACCTTCCTGCAAAGAGCTTTATCCTGCCCGAAATTTCAAGCTCCATAAGTCTTAGCGCTAGCTCTCCCATTGGCATTTTGGACATTTCAAGAATCTCGTCAAAGGTAGCAGGCAACTTTAAATTTGAGAGCCAGATATCAACATCTTCAGGCTCTGAAAGACCAAAAATCTCAGAAGGGGTTTTAAACTCCTTTGCATGTTTTTTCTCTATTAGCTCTTTGCAACCTGTGAATCTCTCAGAATCATTGCCTCTATAAGCCCAGAGCTCTTTGTCTTGCTCTAAAGCATAGCGCGCAGTTATCAAAGCCCCACTCTTTAGACCGGCTTCAATGATTATTACCTTATTTGAAAGAGCGCTTATTAGCCTGTTTCTGTATCTGAATCTCCACCTTGCGGGATTTTTATCAGGATCAAACTCACTTATCAAAATAGCCCCTCTCTTTTCTAGCTCAAGAAGTCTTTCCGGGGCTTTGTTTAATCCGCAAGCAAGGACTATTATGGTTTCACAGCCAATATCAAGACACTCCTGATGCGCTACAAAGTCAATCCCGTTAGCCCCTCCGCTAACAACCCCATACTGGCATCTTTTGGCCAGCCTCACCACTTTTTTAGTAATTTCAATACTATCAGGACATGGGTTTCTTGTTCCCACTATGGCAACATACGAACCTAAAGAAATCTCTCTGGAAAAATATAATCTCTTTGGGGGTTTTCTTATGTTTTTAAGAGCTTCTGGAAGACTCTCAAGCTCTTTTACCACCATCCCATAGCACTTTCAGTGGCAAAAGCTCTAAAAAGGCATCAAATAAAATCTGTGAACACTCTAAAATTACGCATGTTTTCCCTCTATATTCACCTACCTTTATGCCATCCTTTATAGCTCCGTGAGATTTGGAAAAAAGCTCGAAGTTTAAAACCGCGCCAAGTCCATAAAAAGGTCTTATATCAATCTCTTCAAAGCTAATTAACATATCAAAACTCTCATCAATTAAAACACCAAGGGACTTTAACCTCTCTTCCAGAGCCTTTGAAAACTCGCAAGAGCCTAAAATAGCCACCTTTTTACCTCTCAGGTCAATGCCCCAGTCTGACTTTCCACCTATTTTTTTAACGATTCTTATCCCCTCTATGACCATACTGCTATCAAAACCCTTGCACATGTCAAAAACTGTCAAAAGCCCCGCGCTTACGCTAAAGAGAGCTTCCATCTCAAACCCGGTTCTGGCACTTCCCCACACCTCTGAAGCCATAAAAACCCCGCTATCCAAAAGCCTTGATTCGACATTTGAACCCTCATAAGGCACAGGATGACAAAACGGCAACACCTGAGAGGTTAACTTACCCCCCATCATAGCCGCTATTTCACAGGCTTTTAATACATCCCCCTTTGGAACCTTCCCAAGCCTTATGAGCTCTACAGTAGATGGCAAAAGCCTTATAAACCCCTCAGCTCTGGCATAGCGCAAAGTAAGAGGCTTATAAGACACATCAACCATCCTCATGGCAATACCGCTATCTTTCCTGCATGGATGGCGCTTGAGAAAGAAGTCCCTACAAAAACCGCCTCTCTTCCTCCAACTCCCGGAGCTCTTACTCTATATGGCTCTCTTATAGCATCCTCGCAAAGCCCCCTTGGAAAGCAAGGCTCTCCCGCAACTTTCAAAACCCCTCTCAAACTGGCAGGAAAGGCAACTTTTCCTTCTTTGTTTCCAACAGGCGCAACTACTCTATATCCACCTGCAATTAACCTGCTTATAATTATCTCAAGGAGCCTATCCTCTCCGTACATTCCAAAGGGGGTGTTTAAAACCCTCACCCCGTCTTTTACGCACCCTATAAGCCCCTTGGCAAAAGCCATGGAAGTGCATCTGCCTTCAGAGCAAACCCTGTGAGCATAGACAAAAGCCCCCTCTCTGGCAATTAAGAAAGCGCTCGCGGTTCCGTGGTCCTCAGGGACATAAGCTCCTCCAATATGGTCTCTTACGGAGAGGATTCTATCTCCCAGCACCCCCCTATCCACCCCTGTATCAAGCAAACAAACCGCGCCCTTCGGGCGCGAGATATTTACCATCCCCTGAGGAGGCCCCGCCTCTCCAAAGGTTTGATAGATGTAATTGGGCTGGATAAAAATAGCGCTCTTGCCAAGAGCTCTCTCAAGCGCTTCTATAGAATCTTCCCATCTAATTAGGCTAAAAGTTATGTCTTCAAAGCTTGAAGTTTCCAAAACCTCAACACCTTGCAAAATTCCGGTATGCACCACTATAAACTCAAAAGGGACAAAAAGCGCAATAGATCTGCCTTTTGAGTCTTTATTTGTTTGCGCCTTTCCCCCCTGAGAGCCAAATGCCCCTGAGAATATAGCACCAAGGAGCACAGCACCAAGAACTCCCATGATTATAGCTCCTGCGCCCATGGAGCTCCCACCGCCAGACATTTGCATCGGAGGAGGCATCGGCTGTTGCTGGGCTCTTTCGCCGGGTATTCGAACCTCAACGGTTTGGGAAAGACATAAACTCAGTGCTGTCATAAACGCAATGAAACTTCTCATAGATTAAAGTATAGAACCTTTCTTAAACTCAAAGCCACAGACCATATAGAGGTTTAAAATATGCGCCATGCAGGAAATTATCCAGAGAATAGCAAAGGGAGAAGAGTCAGCACTCGTGGAACTTATCAACATAATGCAAAAAAGAGTGTTCTCCTATTGCTTTTCTCTGGTTGGAAACTACGAAGATGCGGAAGAAATAACCTCAGATGTGTTTTTTCAAATATGGAAAAGCGCATCAAATTTCAAAAATCTCTCAACTCCAACAACGTGGATTTTCGGTATAGCAAGAAATCTATGTCTAAATCACCTTCGCAAGAAGAAATTTCACTTTCAGGAGCTTTTAGAAAGCGACGCTGTATTCAACCCTTCAGAGGAGCAGGAATTAAGTGCCACCGTGGAGGAAATCCGTCAGGCACTTACAAAACTCTCACCCATCCAGCGCGAGATTCTCTATCTTGTCTTTTACGAGGAGATGGATTACAAAAGCATAGCGACTCTGCTGAAAATACCCGAAAACACCGTCAAAACGCGTGTTTTCAACGCAAAGAGAAAATTAAAGGAGATTTTAAGCCATGAAAGAACAAATCAAGCAAGCGTTTGAAATCACCCCGCCCTCAGTCCTTGGTGCAACCTTGAAAAAAATTCACAAAGAGCGGGTAAGTCGCTGGAAAAAGCTGTCGCTTGCTTTGGTTGCTAGCAACCTCTTGATGGTTTTTGTATTCATATACCCAAAAGACGAATATAAGCCAATGTCCGCAGGGATCGAGGTAAAAATACAAAAGGATGTCAAATTTGGCGAGCTTGAGAAGTTTTTAAAAGACAATAGCCTCACCATCTCAGGACCTTCACAGAGTGGTAGCTTTTTAATAGAGGGTAATCTAAGTCAGAAACAGCTCGAAGAGCTCATAAAATCCCAGAGAGGTCTCACTCCGGAAGGCTTATAATAAGCTTTGAAGGAGGAGAGAAATGAAGCTCACTTTGAGCGTGATTAAAGCCGACATCGGAGGATATGTAGGTCATTCAAGCGCACATCCAGAGGTGGTTAAAAAAGTTGAGGAGATAGCCCTCTCAAAAGTAAAAGAAGGCACTCTAATTGATGCTCAAACTCTAATTTGCGGAGACGACATTGCAATCGTTATGACGCACGAGCATGGCGTTGATAGCCCAATAGTGCACGAAATTGCGTGGAAAGCCTTTGAAGAGGGCACAAATGTTGCAAAAAAATTAAAGCTATATGGCGCAGGTCAGGATCTTTTGGTAGATAGCTTTTCAGGAAATGTAAAAGGTCTTGGTCCTGGCGTTGCGGAAATGGAATTTATAGAGCGCCCTTCAGAGCCTGTTATAGTGTTTTTTGCGGATAAAACCTCGCCAAGCGCATGGAATCTACCCCTTTATGAGATGTTTGCAGACCCCATGGTCTGTGCAGGTCTTGTAATAGACCCAAAGATGCACGAAGGTTTTACCTTCGAGGTTCTGGATACCTTTACGGGCAAAGCTGTTAAGCTCTCAACCCCTTCAGAGCTGTATGACCTTCTTGCACTTATAAGCTCTGTTGGAAGATACGCCGTAAAGGCGGTTTATAGAAACTTCGACGGCGAAATAGGCGCAGTTGCCTCAACCCAGAGGCTGTCTTTGATAGCGGGTAAGTATGTCGGAAAAGACGACCCTGTGATGGTAGTTAGAGCCCAGTCTGGCTTTCCCGCAGTTGGCGAAGTTTTAGAACCCTTTGCAAGGCCATGGATAGTAGAAGGCTGGATGAGAGGCTCTCACAACGGTCCTTTGATGCCGGTTGGATTTAAAGACGCTACCCCCTCTAGGTTTGATGGTCCCCCAAGGGTGATAGCAGCCGGGTATCAACTATCAAACGGCAAGCTCATCGGTCCAAGAGACCTCTTTGAAGACCCGGGATTTAATCAGGCAAGGTCAAAGGCCTTAGAGATTGCCAACATCCTTCGCAGGCAGGGCATATTCGAGCCTCACAGGTTGCCAGCCGAAGAGATGGAATACACCACCTTGCCAAAAGTTCTTGAGAAGTTAGAGGGTAGGTTTTACGAACTGGAAGAGGGCAAAAAAGCCCCAACAGGCGAAGAGCATCACACCGAAACCGATTGAGCGCGGTTTTTATCAAGCTCTGACTTTATTTGCTTAACAACCGCCTCAATAAGGCTCTCTTCGTCTTTTGGCTCAACAGGCGGGCTAAAGATAACCTTTAGCTTCGCCGGCTTTAAAAACTTATCTTTCCAGGATAGCACCTCAAAAGAGCCAACTATCGTAGCAGGCACGACCTTAACACCAAGACTTACCGCAAGCGTGGCAAAGCCTCTTTTAAAAGGCAAGAGGTTAGAATCCCTGCTCCTTGCACCCTCTGGAAAGATAACCACAACGTAAGAGCTCTTTAGAGCTCTCTCTAAATTTGACAGGGCTGATTTAGGGTCTTTTTGGGTATCTATCGTTATGACCCTTGCCATTTTGCCAAATGATTTTCTAAATCGGCCTGTGAAATGCTCTCTTGCGCCTAAGAAATAGACCTTTCTGGCAACATGCTCTGGCAAACTTGCCGCTATAACAAAGCCATCAACATAACTTGCATGATTGGCTACTATTATAAAAGGCTCTTTCGGAAACTCAATTAGCTTAACTTCAAGGCGATTATAGAGTTTAAAAAAACCCTTTAGCAACGCTCTTCCTAAGAAAAACTTAAAGTCAGCATCAGAAAATTCAATCTCTTCTTTTAAAGAACTCCTTTTATCCCCCTTTTCAATAGCTTTTATAACATCCAGAACCTTCCATGAGCCTTTTATCTCCTCTTCCAGGTCAATGCCGTAAGTTTTTTCTATAAAAGAAAGAAGCTCTACCTTTGCAAGAGAGTCAAGCCCGAGGTCCAGCTCAAGATGCTCGTCAAGATAAACCTCTCTTCCAGTAAGCGTTTTGAGAAAATCCCCTACAGGTCCTTTTGCTACCTCTTTTTGCAAGGCTCTGACCTCAGATGCAGCTTTATAAATCTCTGGCAACTTAAACCTTCTTAATTTGCCAAGGCGCGTCCTTTCAAGCTCGCCAGAATAGAGCTTAAAGCCCCTTATTCTTTTAAATTCAGGCAAGGTCTGATTGACTCTGTCAATTACTTTCCATCTAAAAAACTCCTCTATGTTTAAAATCCCGGCTCTATCAACAGATTCAATATCAGGCACCAAAATTGCGTGCAAAACGCCATCTAACTCAAAAACCCCAACCTCTTTCAAAAGCCCCTCTCCAGCTTTATATAAAAGCCCTTCGATTTCTTCTGGCATAACCTTCTTACCGCCTGAAAGCACAAGAACCTCTTTGAGTCTACCTTCAATAAATAAATATCCGTTCTGGATTCTTCCAATGTCTCCTGTATGAAGCCAGCCTTCTTTTATGACACTTTTTGTCGCCTCGGGGTCTTTCCAGTAGCCAACCATAACGTTTGGTCCTTTTATTAAAACCTCGCCCTCTTTTGATATCTTTACCTCTGTGCCATCTATAACTTCACCCACAGAACCCGGAATTGCCCTTCCCGGGCGGTTAAAACTAACTATCGGCGAGGTTTCAGAAAGTCCATAACCTTCAAGCACCTCAAAACCAAGGTTTGACAAAACCCTGTAAGCCTCCAAAGACAATTTTGCACCGCCACTTACCATAAACCTGAGCTTGCCCCCAAAAGCCCTGTGAACGCGCGAAAATAGAAGCTTTCTAATAGCCCTTGGCAAAGCAGGCGACAGATAGTAAAAGACCCTCCCAAGCGGATTTTCAAGAACTCTGGATTTTAACCTAAGAGCCATAAGCTCATAAAGCCTTGGAACCCCAACAAGGACGCTAACTCCAAACTCTTTAAGAGCTCTCTGAATCTCTTCAGAAGACTGAGCCTTTGGAAAGACTATGCTTGCTCCAAGATAAAGAGGCAAAATCAGCGTCACCATAAGAGGATAGGAATGATGAAAAGGCAAAAGCGCCAAAGTTTTGTCCTCAGGACCTGCAATGCCGGTCTTTGCAACCGCCTCTGCATTTGAAAGGAGGTTAAAAAAGCTCAAAACCACACCCCTTGGTCTTCCCGTGGTGCCTGAAGTGTATAAAATAACCGCAGGCTCTGAAAGGCTTCTTCTTGTGGCTCTTGGCTCTTTAATCTTGGCAATCTCTTCAAGAATGAGAGTCTCTACACCTATAGACCTTGCCAGAGCGAGCGTATTTTTGCTGCAAATTACCATCTCAGGCTCGCAATCTTTTGCAATAAATGAGAGCTCTCTTTCACTTGATAAAACATCCACCGGGACCGCAACCCCGCCCGAGAGCCAGATTCCAATCAGCCCCGCAACCCACTCAGGGCTATTCTCTGCAAATATCAATATCCTGCCTTTTTTAACTCTTTCGCTAACCCCGCAGGCTCTTTTAAATAGCTCATCATAGCTCCAGCTAAAGCCCTCCCCAAGGAGTGCAGGCTTTTGACCTTCAAAAAATAGCTCCACCTCCTCATTGATTTTTTTCATAAAAAATATTTAAGCGCGGGGGCTTTGCCCCCGCAAGCCCCCTTATAATTTAAAAAATGGAGCACTCAGAAAAAGCCCTTGAGGTTTTAAAGTCTTCAAAGGTCGTCGCAATACTTGGCATTTCAAAAGACCCCGAGCGCCCATCTTACGGAGTAAGCCTAAAGCTAATTAACACAAAAAAGCACAAAGTTTACCTTGTTAATCCAAAGTATGCCGGCGAAACTATTCATGGAATTGAGGTTTTACAATCTCTTGATGATATAAAAGAGCCCATAGATATTTTAAATGTCTTTAGAAACCCAAAGCACTTAAGACCTGTTTTGGAAGACGCGATTAGGCTCTCAGTTAAATATGTCTGGCTTCAGCCCGGCTCAGAAGATATGGATTTGATAGAGGAATACTCAAACAGGTTAAATATCATCTATAACGCCTGCATAGGTGTAGAGGCTACTTACCTTTACTGACCTGAAGTATCTTTGTAAGCCTGAAGCATGTCGCTGTAGGCTTTTCGGAATATCTCCTTTTCTTTTTCAGAGAGGTGAGCTGAAAAGAGATTTAGCAAAGCCGGGATGTTTAAAAATCCAACCCTAAGGCCCTTTTCGGAAGATATTAGATAAACCCTGCAGGGTGCGAAAGTGCCAAATTCTGGCATCTTTTTAAGAATTTCTTCTCCGTAGCTTAAATTACACGCAAGAAAGACGCTGAGGTTTTTTGAAGGTTCTAAAACATCAAGCACGTTCATATTAACCCCATCCAAAGATGTCTTAAGGAGCGTCTTTGCGCTATCGTAGTCAAGTCCTTTTAGCTCGAATTCTTTCACCAGATTTTCTTTGAAAGCTCTGGATGGCATTTTTTGGGAAGGCGGATTTTTAGCACTTAGCTTTGCAATTGCCATATTTAGCTTTTTAAAAGTCGTGTCGATTTCTTTTACTTCCTGAGCTGTTAGAGAGCTCTTATACATTCCAACCAAAGGCATGTGATTGAGGATGCTTACTTTAACTGAGTCACTGCCTATTTTGTAAACTGCTACACTGCATGGGATAAGGTTTAAAAGAGCAGGTTCTTTTAAGGTTATGCTCTGAAGTTTTGGGCTATTGCAGCCAAAGATGATGCTATAGTCGCCAAAGTCTGTGTTGCTGTTTCTGGCTTTGATTGCTTCAGAGACCGTCAGAACCTTATCAACAGAAAGACCGTTTGATTGCATGCTTTGCTTTAAACTCTCGACTGCTTTTTTAAAGTCCTTTTCTTTAAGGGTGTAGGTTTTATAAAACAGCGCAGGGTCAATTGCAACAGATATGAAAGGGATTATAAGCAAAAACAGCAACCTAATCATGACCAGTAGCACCTAGTGTTATAACTGTGGTCAAGAATTTTAACATTTGGAGTGGTATCTATTTTGATGGATTTTTTCTTTCTAATGAAGTTTACAACTATCTCCCTTACATTGGCCTTTTCTGGCGGGACGTTTGGTGGTGGACCGCCGTAAACTGCCACCAGATACTCTCTCTCTGGCTCTAGAGGTTTACCGCCTATTTTGACATTTCTTATCCTCTCGCCCTGGCGGGCATTGATTTTTAGCTCATACTCAACGCCGTAAATTCTTGACATATCCCCACCTTGTTGATATAGCGGGTTAGGATTAAAGACATTATCCGCGACATCTTCCCATGTTGCTATCAGATCTTTGCCTTTTCTTTTGGTTATAAAAACCTCAGGATAGGTCATGCCAAGGACATTGTAAACATCTTCGACCCTTATTGGGGAATTTGGTAAAAGGGTCGTTCCCCAGCGAAAACCCGGAGAGGTTGATGCCATAACTGCATCTATTCCTTGGAAGTGCTCAAAAAGAGCCTGACCTATTAACCTGTCCCATGTTGAAAAGACAGTATCTCTTTTGTAAAGCAGGGTCTCTGTGGTTCCTATAACCTCAGAGAGCTCTTTTTGATGTGGCGCGTAAGCGCGCTTTACTATCTCCAGAGCTCCTCTATCCTGGGGTATATACTCAGAAAGAACAGGGATTAGCTTTAGCCTAAAGTCTTTTACTTTGCCACCCTGGACATCAAGGTCAAGTCTTCCCACAAACTTGCCATGAGAGCCCGGGGAGATAATTAGAGTATCTCCTACCTTCACAGGCACAGGGGTAATATCATGGGTGTGGCCGCTTATTACCACATCTATGCCCTTGATTTGCCTCATGAGGGCAATGTCAAGCGCAAGTCCATCGTGAGATAGCAAAACTATCAAATCAACTCTGTGTTTTTGTCTTAGCTCGTCCACATAATTTTGAAGCTCCTGAGGTCTTACGCCAAAGCTCCAGCCCTCGGTATAGACCCTTGGATTTGCAAGAGGGGTATAGGGAAAGGAGCTCCCTATTATGCCTATTTTTACCCCGCCTCTTTCGGTAATTTCATAGGGTTTAAAAACCAAATCTCCAAAAGGCTCTTCTGAGATGTTATAGGAGACAAACTTCGCCTTAAGGCGGTTTTTTATTATGTCAAGAAACTGCTCTTTGCCCACTGTAAAATCCCAGTGACCGACCATATAGTCATACCCAACATAGTTAAGCCACTCGACTATCGCAAGACCTTTGGTAAGCAAAGCTATACCCGAAGTTACCCAGGTGTCGCCACCGTCAAGGATCAGGCATCTATCTCTTCCCCTTTCGGTGACAATTGCCTTTATCACGCTTGCAATCTGCGCAGCCCCGCCGGTTTTGCCATAGGTTTTTGCAAGTTTTATAAAGCCTACGCAAGAGCCCGTGTAAGCCTCCACAGTCCCGGGTTTGATTTTGTAATAGTTTAGAAAATCCATTCCGGCCAGGTAGCCCGGCGTGCCCTTAAGAGGTTCAGGAGCAAGCAAATTCATAGGCTCTGCAAAGTAAAGCGGGGACAGATGTCCATGCAGGTCAGAGGTGAAAATAAGGGTCACATTGCCAAGGGGTTTAAACTCAAGCAAAGATTCAAAACTCAATCGCCTCGCCTGCGCAGGGAACGAGGCAAGACCAAGAGCACCAAAAGCAGTCAGCTTTATAAGTTCTCTTCTATTCATTTGTTCACCGGCGAATCAGGATGTAGCAAGAAAGCTACTATGTTTGCAATATCCTCGGGCGAGAGATTCCCGTGATATCCAAATCTCGGCATTGAAGAGCATGGAAACAAAGCCCAGGAGTTATAAATAATTTGATAAACCGTTTTTATACTCTCAAGTGCCTGTGGGGTGCTCATGTTTTCTTTTGTTATGTTCCAGCGCTTGCCATACTGGTAGAGGTTTGGTCCCATCGTGCCACCCGGTTGACCTTTTTCTATTAAGTGGCAGGCATAGCAGTTTCCGCCTTTGTCGTTTGGATTATCCGAAAAGCCATAACTTGCAAACCTGCCGCCTCTTGCGGATTCCACAAGTTTTTTACCCTCTTTCCAATCCCCCATATAAATGCCCCACTGGGGATAGTTAAAGGACTTTGAGGAGAGTTCTATGACTTTCTGAACTGCCTGGGCCGGCATAGCTTCACGGCTTTTGTATTGAGAGCAGATTATCTGAGCTTCGTCTTGCTGATACTTCCATGTAAAGCGAGGGTCTTGAGAAAGACCGCCCACAAGGACCTTAATTGCCTCTTGGTAAGAGCTCTGCTGCTGTGCCTGTTTTTGGGGCTTTTTTTGCTGAGCCAGACCAAAGCCAAAAGCCATCAGCGCAAGTAAAAGAGCAGTCCTTTTCATACTTTACCTCCCAATCCCGGGGGCTTTTATGACAGTGCCGTTTGATTCTGCATAGAGGTAGGTTGATAGAGCCACGGCAAGGTCAGAGTGTGGTATAAACTCGGGCCAGCGCATCTGGCGGATGCACTCTGCATAGCGATAGTGCATAGTCATTGGAAGACCCCATCTTACCAGGTATTTTGGAAAGTAATAAACAGCTTGACCGGTTTCGCCTCTATCAGCACTCCAGAGACGGGTTGCGCGGATTCTAACCTCCTGTTTGCCTGCGTGACAGGTTGCGCAGTTAAAGTCCCAAGGACCTATGCGGGTTTGATAGACCGCCTTGCCAATTTCGTAGAACTTTTTGACATTCGGGTCTTTGGTATCGACAGAGATTTTAAACCCGTTTGACTCCATGGTTAAGAACATAACCAGAGCGTCGTATTCGCTGACGCAGTTTCCGGATTTACCCCAGCATTGGCGAACGAATTTTAAAACCTCTTCCTGGCTCATGTTGGCGTATTTTTGCAAACACCAGCCAAGGCGGGTTTCAAGGTCCATAACTTTGCCTGCGTCTTTAAAATACCTAGGAAGCTGTGCAGCGGCGCCTTTGAAAACCCCGGGTCCTAAGCCAAAGTCGCACTTATCAAGGTTGTATTTCTTTACAGAGTCTTTTCCAATTTCATACCAGACCTCGCCGGGGTTTACACCCTCAGCGAGCATTCTGTTAAACTCCTGAATTAGCCTGATTTCCTCTTCAGGGCTTAGATCTTGCTGGGCGTAGATGCTGCCCCCAACCACTGCCCCAACACTTACAATAGCCCCTAATATTAAATAACGCCTCATGAAAGCCTCCTAACTAACCTTTAGCTCTGCGGTTTTTTCCCACTTACCGCCGCGGTTATCTTCGTAGACGATTTTCACAACTCCATTGTCCTGAGCGACCATCGAAATTGCGATAAATGGGTTTGCACTAACGCCTGCGCCCATATTGATTGTGGAGACAAGTGTGTCGTTGAAGAAAAGGTCAAGCTTCGTAAGGGTATAAGGAGGCACTTCCTGACCTGTTTGAGGGTCACGCCTTGGAGGGGTCATGGGGTGAGTGATAACCATCTGGACTCTAAATACTTCGCCCTTTTTGATATTTGAAGGAACCCTTAAAATTCCCGTGCCAACTGACATAACATAACCTCCTTGATTATCCGCAACCTCCTGCGGTTACTTTTACCTCTTTAAAGTTCATTATATGAGAGCCGTCTTTTAGCTTCATAATTGCCCTAACATTTGAGGTCTCGCCCATTTTGATACGGGTTGAGAAATAAACCTGCCCGTTTGCGGGGGTTATTTTAACATCAGTTATCCAGGGTACCGGGTTTTTGTCTGCAAAGACCCAGAGATGCTCCACTCTCTCTGCAGGAATGGTGGATTCAACCGTTACAGGTATGTTAGCACCGGATTCGGCTATGGTTGGGGCGTTGATTGAAATCTGGTCGCTTTGCTGGATTTGCGATAGAGAAACACCAACGCGCTTTCGGACTTCCTCTTCAAGTTTGCTTGATGCAAAAGCATACCTTGGGCTAATCAGGGCAAAGAGCCCAGCCGAAGCACCCATCAGGATAAAGCTTCTTCTATCCATAACAAAACCTCCTTTAACATAAAGGTTTTTTACATACATCGGTTATTAATTTCAAAAACTCGCCCAGAGGGCGATTACCAAAGGTCTTCCCAATGACTTTACCCTCAACAGGGTTATAGAAAACCACCGAGGGAGTGCCAACCACTCCAAACTTTCTGCCGTAGCGAGACCCCTCTTCGGAATATAGCTCCACGCTTACAAATATAAAAGGCTCAAGGGCACTTCTGGTTTGAGGCTGACTTAGGACAAAATCCTCAAACTGCGTGCAATAGATGCAGTTTTTGTTATAAAAGTAAATCGCAACTAAACGCCTCTCCTGGGATGCGAGCTTTATGGCGCTATCGACACTTTGAGGGCTGGCAAACACCAGAGATACCAAAAATAGTAAAATCTTCATCAAGATTTATAGTTTATTGAGCTAAAGGGCATATACCAATAACATCTACTTATAGAGCGTTAAAGGGCTATATAATATCGTCGCTATGAGCGAAGAGGCGCTAAACAGGGATGAAGTTGAAGAGCTAAAGGCAAAGCTATCAAAACTGGAGCAAAGCTCAAAAGCCATAAACGCAAGGTATATGGAGCTACAATCCCAGCTTGAGACACTCAAAGAACACTACAGGCGCGAAATTGAGGCAGTCAAACTCTTTGGTCTTGAGAAGCTAATGATAGAACTACTGGGTGTTATCGATAGTCTAGAGAGCGCTCTTAATTTTAGTCAGATAGAGCCTGAATCTTTGAAAAAGGGGGTAGAGCTAACATATCAAGAGCTCTTGAGGGTGTTGAAAAAGCACGGGCTTGAGGAGGTGGAAGTGCTTGGAAAGGCTTTTGACCCATATTTAGCAGAGGCGGTTGATAGCAGGTGGGTTGAAGATTGTCAGGAAGGGACTGTAATTGAGGTAGAGAGAAAAGGATATACGCTAAATGGCAAGCTCATAAGAGCTGCAAGGGTTATAGTCTGCAAGAGAGATGAACCTGCAATATAAAGACTTTCACAGGAAAATTGCCCCTTTCAAGGAAGAGAGTTTAGAGACACTTCTAAACGAGCAGGTTAACCCCTGGATAAACATAAACAATGTAAAGGTCATTAGCGTGGAGACACTTTTTGAGAGAAATAGCCACACCTCAGTCGGAGTAAGGATTTGGTTCGTCAAGGAATAAAAAAAAGAGCCGGGGTATTCATTGACGGCTCTAATCTCTTCTTTATCCAGAAAGAGATTTTGAAAGAGAGAATAGACATAGTAAAGTTGGTGGCTCAATTTAAAAAGGACTTTGAGGTATATAACACTTTTTTCTATAGCGCATACAAAGAAGGCGAGGAAAAGCAAGAAGCTTTTTTGAAAATGCTTGCTTTTAGCGGGATAACTGTTGTTAAAAAGCCACTAAAGCAGTTAAAAGATGGCTCTTTTAAAGGAAACCTTGATATAGATATGACGATTGATATCTTGCTTACCAGAGATAATTATGATACTGCAATTTTATGCACGGGAGATAGTGATTTTGAGAGGCTTGTCTGGACCTTGAGAAACCTTGGGAAGGAGATAGTATGTGTCTCTACAAAGGAGGCATCGTCTGTAGAGCTGGTAAATGCCTGTGATAGATACATGGACCTGAAGGACCTCTTGCCCTTTATTAAACTGGAAGAAAAAGAATAAAAAATTGCGCGAAGCGCGCTTTTAATCTACTTTCAAAACAGTTAAAAAAGCCTCCTGAGGGAGCTCGACCTTGCCAAATTGCTTGAGGCGCTTTTTGCCCTCTTTTTGTTTTTCCAGGAGTTTTTTCTTGCGAGTGATGTCCCCACCGTAGCATTTGGCGGTAACATTTGCCCTAAGAGGCGGTATTCTCTCAGAAGCAATGATTTTGCTACCTATCCCTGCCTGAACCTTTACCTCAAAGAGCTGTCTGGGGATGACATCTTTGAGCTTTTCTACAAGCTGTCTTGCTCTTCTGTAGGCTTTGTCTCTGTGGACTATGAAAGATAGGGCGTCCACGGGTTCGTTGTTTATGAAGATATTTAGCCTCACAAGGTCTTCTTTGCGAAAGTCCAGAAACTCATAATCATATGTTGCAAAGCCTTTGCTAAGGCCTTTTATCTTGTCGTGAAAGTCCATAATAACTTCACTAAGAGGCACTTCGTATTCAAGGAGCACGGTGTTTGTATCAAGGTAGGAGAACTTTTTCTGAATGCCTCGCTTTTCCTGCAAAAGTCCGATTATCTGTCCAAGGTATTCAGAAGGGGTAATGACAGTCAGGATAACAAACGGCTCAAGAATAGAGTCAATCTCGCCCCAGTTTTCAGGAAGGTCAGAGGGGTTTTTTATCTCTATGGTTTTGCCACGCTTTAGATTAACGCGGTAGATAACGCTTGGAGCAGTGGTTATTATGCTTACGTTAAATTCGCGCTCGAGGCGCTCCTGGAATATTTCCATATGCAATAGCCCAAGAAAGCCCATCCTGTAGCCAAGGCCGATGGCAGGTGAGGTTTCTGGCTCAAACTGGATTGACGCATCGTTTATGGCGTATTTTTCAATAGCATCGCGCAAATCCTCAAAGGTATAGCCCTCTGAGGGGTATACCCCTGCAAATACCATGGGCTTTGCAGGGCGAAAGCCGGGAACTGCCGTCTGGGTGGGGTTTTTCGCATCTGTTATGGTATCGCCTACTCTTATGTCCCTGACATCCTTTATAGAGGCGCAAATATAGCCAACATCGCCTGCAGAAAGAGAGTTTAGCTTTGAGAGCTTTGGCATCTGAGCCCCGACTTCTGTGACTTCAAACTCCTTGCCTGTTGAGAAAAGTCTTATGCGAGTGCCTGCGCTAACAGAGCCATCAATGAGCCTGACAAAAGCAACGGCTCCTCTGTAAGGGTCATAAAAAGAGTCAAATATCAGAGCCTTTAGCGGTGCTTTAACTTCGCCTCTTGGTGGTGGAATGCGTCTTACTATAGCCTCTAAGATGTCTCCTATTCCTATGCCCTCTTTTGCAGAAGCCAGGATAACATCCTCAGGAGAGAGACCTAAAACCTCATTAATCTGGCTAATGATTCTTTCCGGTCTTGCGGATGGAAGGTCGATTTTATTTATAACAGGGATTATGACAAGTTCCTGCTCTACTGCCTTCCAGAAGTTTGCAACGGTTTGGGCTTGAATCCCCTGGGTTGCATCAATCAGTAGAAGAGCCCCCTCGCAGGCAGCAAGAGCTCTTGAGACTTCGTAGGAAAAATCAACATGCCCCGGGGTATCTATAAGGTGCAGGTAATATTCCCTGCCGTCAAGGGCTTTATATAGCATCCTGACTGCCTGAAGCTTTATCGTGATTCCTCTTTCTCTTTCTATCTCAAGAGTATCAAGCATCTGCTCCTTTAGCTCGCGAGAGCTGACTGTTTTTGTGTATTCAAGCAGTCTATCCGCGAGCGTTGATTTGCCGTGGTCTACATGCGCTATGATGGAGAAATTTCTAACAAGCTCCATATGCTTTGTATTTTAGCTCTCAGGGGTGTAAATTCCACCCTTGAATTTGGATTCATCGCCATATAGCATCGCCACAATTTGACCAAGGCGCTCGCTAACTTCTGGATTTTTCACAAGCTCCATAGCGTCCAGTCTTGCTCTATTTAAGAGCTCTCTGTCTTTTGACCTTGAGAGATCAGCTGCGCGAAAGCCAGAAAATCCAGACTGGGCATTGCCAAGAAGTTCTCCAGGGCCTCTAAGGAGCATATCCTGCTCGGAGATATAAAATCCGTCGTTTGAGCGAACCAGGACCGCAAGTCGCTCAAGAGCTTTGGGATTTTGGCGCTTTAGATCATCAGGAACTATCAAAAAGCAATAAGATTGCAAAGAGGATCTTCCTACCCTGCCACGGAGCTGATGGAGCTGTGCAAGACCAAACCTGTGCGCGCTTGCTATCACCATGGTGGTAGCTTCCGGGACATCAACACCTACCTCTATGAGACTTGTGGAGACAAGAACGCTTGCGCTATCTTTGAATCTCTCCATTATGGATAGCTTTTCGCTGTCTTTCATCCTGCCATGGAGCAACAAAACCTCGTAAGGAGAGAGCTCTTCTCTCCAGCGCTCAAACTCAATCGCTGCAGAGTCTATCTCTTCGGATTCTATGGCGGGATAGACAATGTAAACCTTATGTCCTTCGGAAAGTTCTTTTTGAAGGTGTTTTATCAGCTTTTGATGCTCGCTATGAAACAGGAGTTTAGTTATAACTGGCTTTCTGCCAGCTGGGGGTTTTTCTATAACCGAAATATCCAGATCAGCATAAAGAGACAGGGCAAGGGTTCTTGGAATGGGTGTTGCACTCATAACAAGAGTGTGTGGAAAGAGTCCTTTTCCCTTCTTTAGCAATCTTTTGCGTTGCAAAACGCCAAATCGGTGCTGCTCATCAATGATAGCCAATGCAAGGTTTGCAAACTCAACATCATCGCTCAGCAAAGCATGAGTGCCAACGATAACTTTTAAAGTGTTTAGCTTTAGATGTTTAAGAGCGCTCTCTCTGTAAGATTGAGAAGAACTACCTGTTAGGATACCGACTTCTATGCCAAGGGGCTTGAGAATTTTTCTAAAGCTATCAAAATGTTGCTGGGCAAGAATTTCAGTAGGGACCATGACAGCACTCTGATAGCCTTCTGAGGCAAAGAGATATGCAAGGGCTATTGCGACTATGGTTTTGCCACTGCCTACATCGCCTTGCAAGAGCCTGTTCATTGGTTTGTCTTTTGAAACATCTTTTAGAATCTCTTCAAGCACCCTTTCCTGAGATGGGGTTAATTCAAACGGCAGACCTGAGCGAAATCTAGGGAGGTTTTCTTTGGCTTTTAAAAGCTTGTGAGAAGAAAACTCTTTAAGACTTTCTCTCTTAAAGATTAGAAAAAGCTGAAAGAGCATCAGCTCGTCGTAAATTAGTCTCAGTTGAGAGGGGGTTTTTAAGCTATTAAGCTCTTCTTCAGAGTAAAACTCTGGAAAGTGTACCTGCCAGAGACTATGGGCAAGATTTGGAAAGTGGTGCTTGATATAAGTAGATTCAGGTAAATAGTCACAGGTTTTACCAAGCTTTAGAAGTATGGTCTTTATGGCTTTTCTTACAAATGGCTGGAGTTTCGCAGAGGGCTTTGGACCAAAGTGGTAAAATGGCAAAACCTGACCTATCAGGTCTTGCTTTAGAAGTTTTGGATGGACTATATATAGCTGGTTTTTAAAGCTCTTTAGTCTGCCATAGACATAAAGAGTGTCTCCTTTTTTAAATCGCGCCAGAAGGCGCGGATTTTTGTATGCAAATTTAAGAAAAACCTCCTTTCCGTCTTGGTAACACTCTAAAGAAAGGGGAAAGGGCTCGTAAGGCGAGAAAGATGTTTTTTCTATCCTTAGAGTGAGAGTGACGCGCTTATCGATTAGAGAGTCTTTTAAATCTACCGGGCGATAATCTTCGTAGCGCTCTGGCAAAAACCAAAGAAGGTCAAAGCATTTATAAAATCCAAGTTCTGAAAGAGCTTTTGCAAATTTATCTTCCAGAAACTCAGCAAGCGGGCTAAAGACAATCTTGCAATCACTCTGGGATATATCAACATCGTTGATAATTTTGTGAATCTCTCTCAAGAGTGCGTGGCGTTTTTGAACAGGGAGCTCCTCAAAATGCTCCAGGAGTTCAGAAGTGGCTTTAGGTAAAATGCTGCCAATCCAGCTATTTAAGACCTTTCCCACGCGCTTTCGTCTAATTAGAGCCTCTGGAGAGAGAGATAGCAACTCCTCAACAAGAGCCTTTGCTTGACTGAGCATATCCTGAAAGTTTTATGGTATTATTATTATAACCTAAGAAGGAGGTGATTTTTTGACGCTGATAGAGGTTATGGAAGGAGAGCCTTTTGAGAAAGCTCTCAAGCGCTTTAAAAGAGTTGTTGAAAAAGAAGGCATCATAGCAGAAGTCAAAAGAAGGCAGTTTTATGAAAAGCCAAGTGAGAAGAAAAAGCGCAAAGAGCGCGCATCGCGCAAAAGGATAATAAAGGCTCTGAAGAAGAAAAACCTTATATAGACTCCCTGGATAGGATAGAGGACAAACTTTTGGCGGAGTTGGTATCCAGGTTTTGAAACTCAATCCCCACAAAGACTCCATTATCTAAAGTGCGAGAGTGTCTTATAACGCCCTTTAGCTCAAGGGTTGAAAACCTTATAGTGATAGAGCTCCCGATAGAGGGGGAGGATGAGGTATTTAATAAAATCCCTGCACCCCCAAGACTTAGATCGGTTATGGTTGCTACTAGCTCTTCTTCAATAGTGGCCTTTGCGGGAATGTTAACACAGACTCTTTTATACGCTCTTGTTTTTGATGCCTCTAGATCTGAATGTGCTATAAGCGCGGTTTTTGAATCAACCTGAAGGATCTGCGTGTTTAAGCAAAATCGAGCCTGACCATCTTTTAAAAATGTGAAGCGGGCTTTTTTTTGCAAAAATGTATCAGAAATTGGCTTATCAAGCATTAAAACAATGCCACGATTACAATTTTGCCAGACAACCGATTTAAATAGCACATTCTCCACTAGCAAAAAGCCTGGTTGGAGCTCTTCTATATCGCGAGAAATGGATATGTTTTTGGGGGTAAACCCTAATTTTACCTTAAGGTCGTAAATTTCCTGATAGAGCTCGAATCTGGATTTTAAAAGAGCTCTTGCCCTTGCGATAAATCGCTCAGGGTCTTTTAGCAAAGTATGTGGCTCTTTTGTTTTGCTGGCAAGGGTTATAAAGAGCTCTCTTTCACGCTCTGAAAGTCCATAGGGCTTTAAAGTCCTGTGTTGCCAGATGGGCTTTTTATAGAAGGTATTGAAAGTAAACAAAGAACCAAAAACCAAAAAGACAGAAAAGAGCGCTAATTCTTCCCACATTGGACAAGTGATTGAAGATAATGTTCGACCTCAAGAGCTGCTTTGCAGCCCTCGCCAACGGCTATTGCGACCTGACCGCTCGCGCCTTTTCTACAATCACCTGCGGCAAAAACGCCCTTTGCGGAGGTTTGCAATCGCTCGTCTGTTATTATGTAGCCCCTTTCATCAAGCTCTATAAAGCCTTTTAAAAATCCCGTGTTTGGCTCAAGACCTATAAATACGAAAAGCCCTTCAACAGAAAGATGGGATTGCTCTCCGGTTTTGGTATCTTCAAGTAAAAGCCCGGTCATGGTAGTGCTGCCAAGAATCTGGCGCACTACTTTATTTGGTAAAAACTCAATCTTTTTGTTTGCAAAAACCCTTTCTCTGAGCGCAGGCTGTGCACGCATTTGCTCACGGCGATGTATCAAATAGAGCTTTCTTGCAAACTTCGTCAGAAATAGGCTTTCCTGAGCCGCAGAGTCGCCACCGCCCACGACCGCTATGTCAAGCCCATCAAAGAGAGCTCCATCGCAGGTTGCGCAGTAAGACACACCTCTGTTTAGAAATTCCTCTTCGCCGGGTACTCCAAGCTTTCTCGGGTTTGAGCCAACCGCCAAGACAATTGATTTTGCAAAATACTTAGACTCGCGGGTTTTTATTAAAAAACTATCCCCCTCTTTTTCAAGGGATAAAACTTCTTCCTGCTTAATTTTAAGACCAAAGCGCTCTGCCTGAAGACGAAATCTTTCAGTAAGGTCAAGACCGCTTATACCCTCTGGAAAGCCCGGATAATTCTCAACAAGATGAGTGAGGGCTATTTGACCACCAAGGACATACTTTTCAAAAAGAAGAGTGTTTTGTTTGCCTCTTGCTAGATAGAGCCCTGCGGTTAGACCTGCAGGACCACCTCCTATGATGATGCAATCAAAATGGTTCATGTGTGGTTTTTTATCATCTGCCTGAGAGCTTCCTTTGGCTGGACTCCTATGCGGGTATCAACGACCTCGCCATTTACAAAAAGCATGATAGTAGGTATTGCTCTTATGCCATAGCGCATTGCGATATTTGGGTTTTCATCTGTGTTGAGCTTGGCGAATTTAACCTGACCCTCCATCTCCTGCGCAAGCTCTTCAATAAGTGGGGCTATTATCCTGCAAGGACCACACCAGGGGGCCCAGAAGTCAACCACCACAGGTATCTTCGAGTTGGTCACTTCCTCGTTCCAGTTGCTCTCTGTCAATACCAAAACTGCCATATGAAATTACCTCCTTTTTCAGTATCTCATAAATTTTTAAAACTCGCTCGTCTCTTATAAAGTAACAGACTACAGAACCATCTCTCTTACAGCCAACTATCCCTCTGTGGCGCAAAATCCCCAGGTGCTGGGATATGTTTGGCTGTGAGGTATTCAAAAGCTCACTCAGGTTCTTGACGCATTGCTTTCCCTCTATAAGGACTTTTATAATCCTGAGTCTTACCGGATGTCCAAGAGCCTTTAAAAACTCAGCCCATTCCTCGAGCTGATGTTCTTCAAGCGCGTTAAGCATTGATTTATATTTTAATACCTGATGGAAAAAACAGCACTTTATAAAAAGCGCGCAAAACAGCTATACTTTGCATTTCTTGCAATTCTGACTTTGATGCTAGTTGGATGCCTTGCTATTTATCCTTACTTTAAACTCCCTATCGCGGACATTACCAGACAAAACATTATAATCTTGCTATCAATCGTTGGAACAGGAACGACTTTGATATCTTTTGGTATGAAAAAGAAGCTCTTCCCTGTCAAAACTTCTGAAAATCCACTCTGGAGCTCTTCAGCTACGGGCAGGTATGTAACTCTATTTGCTATATGTTCTATACCTTTTGATATGGGGCTTTTGTTATTTGTGGCGCTCGGGGATTTTTATATAGTTTTAACCGGTTATTTAATTAGCATGATTGGTCTGCTAGTTACATATCCAAAAGCTTCGGATATAGCCCCATAGCGCTCTTTACACTTTTGACACCTTCGGCAGTGCAGAATTTTCCCAAGGTGGACATAGGGTCTTATACAAGATAGCGTCATTTCAAATGGCACTATACCTTTAAAGGACCTTATCACCTTGGCTTTTTCTATGTCCATAAATGGCACTTCTACCTTTATTTGTCTGTGAGCACCTTTTATTATCAGGGTTTCTAAATCCTTCATGTATTGCCTGTTATTGTCTTCAAAATCATAATGGCCCAAACTGCCAATTGATACAGAGCTGGCTCTCAGGCAATACGCAAAGGCTCCTGCAATGGCAAGCAGACTTAGATTTCTCAGGGGTATAAAAACCTCCTTGGTGCGAAGGGTCTTAACAGGGAAGGAGCTGACCCTTATTGGCATCAGGTTTTTGTATCTTAGGCGAGTAAAGCGCCAGAGTCTCTGGGCGTTTTTTAGCTCCAGCTCTTCCCATGGGTGACCCGCGCGAATATATAGAGGATAGACAATATCTCCTCTTCTGAGGTGATAATATAGCAAACAGGTGCTTTCAACCCCTCCGCTAAATAAAACCACTACTCTATTCACATTCGCCACAGACATGCCTTCCGCTATCGAGATTGATAATCTCCCCGGTCATTGAGTTGACCCTAAGGAGAAAGAGAGAGAGCTCTAGTATATCCTCAATAGAAACTTCCCGCTTTAGCGGGGTTTTGAGAATATAACTTTCCCAGAGTTCTTGACCAAAGTGCTCTGGCTTAAGGACAGGTCCAAGGGCTATGGCATTAACCAGTATGT
>JBCNVD010000007.1:0-25431 GCA_039630345.1 Aquificaceae bacterium | reverse complement strand
ATCTCAAAGTTTCTGGGCAAAAGCTTTGTGGTAATTGCAACCTTAGGACACATCAAAGACTTGCCAAAGAACTCGCTCGGGGTGGATTTAAGCACCCTTGAGCCGGCTTTTGTTTGGCTACCTAACAAAAAGAAGCTAATTGGCAAAATTATAACTCTTGCCAAAGACGCAAGCGCCATATACATAGCAACAGACCCCGATAGAGAAGGCGAGGCAATAGCAAACTCAATCAGGGAAGTTTTGAAAAATGTCAAAAAACCCACCTTCAGGGTGAGTTTATATGAGCTTACACCCAAAGCGATTTATAAGGCATTGCAAAATCCCGGGGAAATTAACAAATCTTTGGTAAATGCGCAGCTTGCAAGGAGGGTTCTGGATAGACTCGTTGGTTATTTGCTATCGCCAAAAGCCAGCAAAGCTCTAAAGCTAAAGGGGGCTTCAGTAGGCAGAGTTCAATCGCCGGCAATCAGGCTGATAGTAGAGAGAGAGAAAAAAATACAGACCTTTAAACCAAAAACGAGCTACTACATAAAGGCAGTGTTTCAAGACTTTGAAGCTACGCTTAAATACAGGTTCGAAAAGCCAGAAAATGCAAAGGTTTTTATTGAGAAGTTCAAAGACCTGCCTTTCGAGGTTTTAAAAATCCAGTCCTGGCAGGAGAGCATAAGCCCTCCAAAGGCTTTCAAAACAGCAACGCTTCAACAAGTTGCCAGCCAGAAACTCTCTATAAGCGTAAGCACAGTGCAAAAACTTGCGCAGATGCTTTATGAAACTGGATATATAACCTATCCAAGAACTGATAGCACGCGCATAAACTACGAAAAGGCTCTGGAGATTCAAAAACACATCAAAAAGCTCTACGGAGATAAATATTTAGGCACAATTTATCAGGAAAAAATGTCCGCTCACGAGTGCATAAGACCGGTCTCTATAAGGAAAAAACCCCCAGAAGGGATTTTGGGAGAGCTATATAGACTTATCTTAAATACAACGCTTGCGAGTCTGTCTTCGCCTGCGGTGGTTAAAAAGTCAAAAATTTATTTAAGACCTATTGATCAATCTCAGGAGTTTATAGCCAGTTTTCAAGAGCTTGATTTTGACGGTTTTTTAAGACTTCTTGGCGAGACAATTGAGTCAAAGCCAATGCCTGAAATCAAAGAGGGGGATATTCTAATCCCACTTGAGCTAAAAATCTTTTCGGTAAATACCAGCCCCCCTGAGAGGTTAACAGAAGCGACGCTTATTAAAGCCCTTGAAAAACTGGGCATAGGCAGACCTTCGACATTTGCAACAATAGTAAGCACAATTTTAGAAAGAGGCTACATAAAAAAACAGGGCAAGAGCCTGATTCCAACACAGGAAGCGTTTGATTTAATTGATTTTCTGGAGGAAAACTACAGCATGGTAATAGACTTTGAATACACTAAAAAAATGGAAGAGCTCCTTGAGAAAATAGAGAAGGAAAACATAAACTGGAAGCAAGTTGTCAAAGAGCTCTTTCAGGAAATTATCAAACTAGACAGTCTGTAGGTAATAAAGGCAAGAATCCAGGCCAGAATAGTTGTGTAGGCAAAGAGTCCCAGGGTGTATTTTGGACCTGCCTGACGCCAAAGAACCCCAAGAGTGCCAAGGCAAGAGGTGTATATAAGGAGAAATACCATAAAAGATAGCGCCGAAGGCGCGCTTATGTGTTTAGAAATCTCTTTTTTCAAAGAAGGTTCCAGGTCAGAGTTTGCCTCAAAGGCACTGCTGGAGGGTTTTAATGTGTTTAAAATAGCTGTGGGAAAAGCCTGTGCTAAAGAGAGGAGCTGATCTTTGATAGCAGGCAGGATTTTGAATTCTTCGTTCTCCTGTTGTTGCAGTGAAGGAGAGTAGATAGTTGCCATGGAGCTAAGGACTATCTCCCTTGCGAGGAGAGCGGGCACCAGCGATGTGCTCATTCGCCAATCTCCAAGTCCAAGTGGTTCAAACACAGGAGATATTGCCCTGCCTATTTGTGCGGCGATAGTTTGCGATTGCTCTCTGTTTGGGGGGAGGTTTGTTAAAGCCCAAACGACAATAGCAGAGGCAAAAATAAAAGTCCCTGCTTTGTAGATAAAGTCTCTTACATAGACCCAGACTATTCTAAATAGCAGGTTAAAAGATGGCAATCTATAAGGTGGCAATTCCATTAAGAAATAAGATTTTTCAGAAGTTTTGATAAAAAACCCAAGAATCAGCGCAGTCAGGACAGCCATTAAAACCCCAAAGATGTATAGCCCAAATATCACTACTGCGGGATTTTTAAAAAAAATCGAGGCAAAGAAGGCAAAGACCACGAGCCTTGCAGGGCAACTCATAAAGGGTATCATTGCCATGGTTAAAAGCCTGTCCCTTTCGCGCTCAAGAAGCCTGACTGAGAGTATCGCAGGGACATTACATCCAAAGCCAAGCAAAAGGGGTATGAGACTTTTGCCATTAAGACCAAGTGCCTGGACATATCTATCCATTAAAAAGCTCGCCCTTGGTAAGTATCCAGACAGCTCTAAAAATACAATAAAGGTGTAAGAAATCGCAATAAGTGGAACAAATGTCAAAACAAAGCCGACTCCTCCTATAATTGCCTCTTGGATTAGCTTAATAAACCATTCAGATACCGGCAAAGCACCCAGTAAGAGCCCAACAAGAGGTGAGAGAAAAGAGTTAAAAAATCCATCCAGCCAGTCCATAAAAGGCGAAGAAAAATCAAAAGCAAGTTTAAACATCAAAAACATCACTGCAAGAAAAACAAAAAGCCCATAAACTGGGTGTATCAAAATAGCATCCAGTCTGTCTGTGAGGGTATTTTTAGGGGGATTGGTTTTATAAACTTCGCCAAGGATTGACTTTATCTGGTTTGACCTTAATGCTTCAAGCTCGGGTTTAGAAAGGTTTTGCGAGCTGATAACGAGGTTTTTATTGGGCAGTGGCTGGTTTTTGAGTGCTTCTTTTATTGTTTTTTTTAGCTGAGAAATACCCTCGCCTGTTTTTGCGCTTGTTTTAACAGCTGGAAGCCCTGTGATATCTTTGAGTTTTTGAATGTCAACTTCTACTCCAAGGGCTTTTGCCTCGTCGCTCATATTAAGAACGAGAATCATCGGGGTATTTAGTGAGATTAAATCAAGTGTCAGGAATAGATCCCTTTCAAGATTTGCGGTCTCGATGACATTAACCAGAAGCTGTGGCTTTTCGGAAAAGATGTAGTTTTTTACGATGCCTTCCTCTTCGCCGTTTGAATAGAGCGTATAGATACCCGGCAGGTCTACTAAATATACTTCCTGAGAGTCAATTTCAAATTTTCCTTCCCTCTTTTCAAGAGTGACCCCGGGCCAGTTGCCTACTTTGAGACGAGCGCCAACTAGCTCGTTAAGAATAGAGGTTTTGCCTACATTTGGATTGCCCAGAAGGGCAATCTTGGGCAAATCCATTTACTCAACCTCGACCATCTTCGCAAGGTCTTTACTGATAACAAGTCTTGAATTACCCAGCTTTAAAAGAAGGTTTCGCCCAAGACGCTGAAGAACCTGCGCATTAATTCCGGGGCGAAGGCCCATCGCCTGAATCCTGAGAAAGAGCTCATTTTCATAATTTAGAGCACTTACCTTTACCACACTTCCGGGATTTACGCTGGCTAAAGACTGCTTCATTAATATTAATATACAATCTCATTATCCAAAAGTCAAGTCATAAACACCATAGGCTATAATCCTCAGTTATGAGCATCTACAAAGTTGCGATAGAAGAAGAGGTAAAACAATCCTACATAGACTACGCAATGTCTGTTATAGTTGGGAGGGCAATACCGGATATAAGAGACGGATTAAAACCCGTGCAAAGAAGGGTTTTATTTTCCATGCACGAAATGGGCCTTTTTCCGGAAAAACCCTTCGTGAAGTCAGCAAGGATAGTAGGAACAGTGCTTGGATACTATCATCCGCACGGTGATCAGGCAGCTTACGAGACATTGGTAAGGATGGCTCAGGATTTTGTGATGAATTATCCGCTGGTTACAGGGCAGGGAAACTTTGGCTCCATAGACGGAGACCCCCCTGCAGCAATGCGATATACAGAGGCAAAACTCTCAAAGTTTGCAATGCTTATGCTTGAGGATATACAAAACGACACGGTTGATTTTTTGCCAAACTTTGACGGCACTGTAATGGAGCCTTCGATTTTGCCATCTCGCTTTCCAAACCTTATATGCAACGGTGCAAGCGGTATTGCAGTTGGGCTTACGACCTCTATCCCACCTCATAATCTTAAAGAGGTGTGCGAGGCGCTTATCTCTTTGGCAAAAGACCCGTCTCTTGACCTTGAGAAGATACTTGAGTTAATACCAGGTCCGGACTTTCCAACAGGCGCGATAATCGAAAACCCCGAAGAACTTAGAGAAATCTACGAAAAAGGCAAGGGTCAGATACGCCTTCGCGCAAAAGCACATGTAGAGAAGTTGCAGGGGGGTAGAGAGCAAATAGTCTTTAGCGACATTCCATATCAGGTTAACAAAGCAGAGACCATAAAGAGAATAGCAGAGCTCATAAAAGAGGGCAAACTAAAAGAAGTCGCAAGCGTCAGGGATGAATCGGATAAAGAAGGCATAAGAATAACTTTAGAACTTAAAAGGGATGTAGAATCTCAAAAGGTTCTTGAAAAGGTGTATAAACTTACTCAACTCAGGAAAAACTTTATGGTTAATATGGTTGTTTTGATAGATGGAGAGCCAAAGCAAGTTGGACTAAAAGAAATCCTCCAGAAATTCATAGAGCACAGACTCGAAGTGATACTAAGAAGGTCGAAATACTTTTTAAACAAAACCAGAGAGAGACTTGAAATAGTTAAAGGACTTGTGGTTGCATTGGAAAACATAGACGATATTATAAAAATCTTAAAGACCTCAAAAGACGCGCAGAGCGCAAAAGAATCACTTGAGAAAGGATTTAACTTAAACAGCAAGCAATCCCAGGCGATACTCGATATGAGACTTCAGAGACTCACCTCGATGGAGCGAGAGAAGCTAATAAAAGAGCAAGAAGAACTCACCAAAAAAGCAGAGGATTATTTAAAGCTCGTCCAAAGTCAGGAAGAGAGAATCAGGGTATTTATTGAAGAGATAAAAGAACTTGTGTCTTTTTTCAAAACCCCGAGAAAAACCACCATAGAGGGTAAAACCCCTGAAAGTGCTGGCTCTTTGTCTGTGGTTATTTACGAACATGGCGAGGTTTCCCCGCTTGAGAAGTTTGACGGGGCAGATATGACCGTGAATATCCTTGAAGTTCCATATTCTGATGGGCTTTTTATGGTATCTGATATGGGAAGGGTTTACTGGGTTGCGGGAAAACAGGCATTAAAAGGTAGCAAAATAAGGCTAAAAGAGGCAAAAGAGCGAATAGTCGGGGCTTTTACGCGCTCTGGCGCGCATGACAGGATAATCCTTGCCAGCAAACTCGGCTTTATAAAAAAAGTTCCCCTGGCGGATTTTGAATACAGGTCTCAGGGGATGCAGATTTTTGGGCTATCAGAAAACGACGCAGTCGTTTGCGTTTTAGAGGCTCAGGAAGAAAAACAGGTGGTTTTATTTACCTGCAGTGGCAAGGCAGTGAGATTTTCAGTATCTGAAGTTCCTCCATCAACGGTTGGAAAAAAACCACTACAGGGTATAAAGCTCGATTCTGATGAAATTTGCGGTATGAGACTTGTTGAAGAGAGTGATAGGCTTTTGGTGGTTACCAAGAGAGGTATTTCAGGGTTTATAAAGGCCAGTGAAATTCCCCTGAAGCAAAAGGGTCAAAGGGGAACTTCGATAGGATCAGGAGAGCTAGTAGACCTTTTGCCCTTTAGAGAAAACATTCAGATAATGGTAGTTTCAGATAGTGCAAGAGTTTTTTATAAAAAGCTAAGTGAAAAGGATATCAAGATTGATGATAACTGGTCTCTTGAAGATGATTTTATCAGGAGGGTTGTTATTATAGGATAAAATCTCTTTATGAAAGTTCGCTCAAGAGTTTGGAAGTTTGGCGATAACGTAGATACAGACCAGATTATCCCTGCAAGGTATTTAAACACATCAGACCCAAAAGAGCTCGCAAAGCATGTAATGGAAGATTCACAATGGCCAGACTTTGCTAAAAATCACCAGCCCGGGGAGATAATACTTGCCGGTAAGAACTTTGGCTCTGGCTCTTCGCGTGAGCATGCCCCAATTGCGATAAAGCATGCGATGGTGCCGGTTGTGATTGCCAAGTCTTTTGCAAGGATTTTTTTCAGGAATGCAATCAATACAGGACTTGCAATCATTGAAGCACCGCAGGCTGTTGACGAAATAGAGCATATGGACGAAATAGAAGTAGATTTGCAAGAAGGGATAATAACAAACATAAAAACGGGCAAGACCTACAGTGCAACGAAGTTTCCCCCGCAACTTATGGATATTTTGAAAGCAGGAGGTCTTATGGAATATGCCAGAGAGCGACTATCAAAAATTGCGGGAACTGATCAGGCTAAGATGCCTCAGAGTTGAAAAAGAGCCTGTTTTTACGCTGAGTTCTGGCAAAAAGAGCAACATCTACATAGATCTTAAAAAAGTTACCATGACCCCTGATGGACTTATGCTCATCTCCAGGCTTATGTTTGAGCTTATAAAGCCTTTTAATTTAGACGCTGTTGGGGGTCTAACCATGGGCGCTGACCCCATAGCATATGGGCTTTGTATTCATGCTTACACTAAAGGAGTCAAGCTAAACCCGATTGTGGTAAGAAAAGAGAAAAAAGCCCACGGAACAGGAAGGCAGGTAGAGGGGGTTTTAAACTCAGGATCACGCATCGGGGTTTTGGAAGATGTAATAACCACGGCAAACTCTGCAAAACTTGCAATAAAGGCTATAAGAGAAGAGGGGCAAAATGTAGTGGGGGTCTTTGCAATAGTAGATAGACTCGAAGGGGCTTTTGAAAACCTGGAGGGAGAGGTGGATGTTTTTAAAAGTCTCTATACCATAAAGGAGCTCCTGTAGGTGTTTACCCTGTCTCTTCTTTTGATAGGAACCGGGATTGGCTCTTTAGCTGGAACTTTTATTAAGAGAGAGTTTGTAAGTATCAGCGTTATTATGGGTCTTGCCGGTGGTTTTATGATAGTTGCGAGTTTTACCTCGCTGATGTTACCTGCAATAAAGTCAGGAGGTTTTTTAAAAGGGGGGATTGGGATAATTGCCGGGTTTTTGTTTATGGTTTTTATCGATAGGTATTTATCTAAAAAAGAAACGGGTGAGCAAAGGAGTCTTAATGCAATGCTATTTGGGATATTTGTTCATAATGCCCCTGAGGGCTTAAGCGTGGGGGTATCAGGCGCACTTGAGAGTATACTTGGATTAAAAGTCGCACTCGCCATAGCGTTGCACGACATCCCGGAAGGGTTTTTGGTAAGTGCGGCTGTCGCTCTATTTTACGGAAAGCGTTTGCTTGCTTTTTTTGTAGGCTTTGCAAGCGGTGTTTTCGAAGCGCTCTTCGCCGTAGGCGGTTTTATGTTTATAAATTTAGTTAAAGAAAGTCTTGGCTTTTGGCTTGGACTTGGTGGAGGGGTGATGGTTTATATAACCGCAAAGGAAATATTCCCGGAGGCTTTTAAAAATGATAAAGCCATAAAGCCGAGCTTTGCCTTCCTTTTTGGGCTTTTGATAATGCTCTTTTTGGATACAAAGCTATCGTAAGAGTTTGACCTTTAGTTGCATTGCCCTTAAAGTTTCAAGGAGCTCTTTTGAAGGTTTTGGTCTAAAAGCCGAGCCTGCAAGCATCAGGGTTTTGCCATTTTTGTGGAATATCTCAATCTGGAGTTCCAGGCCTTCCGGGTCTGCGTGCTGTTTTATCAAAGACCTCAGGGATTTTAATTCTTCAATAGAGAGTTCTCTGGGTATGCAAAGATGAAGTTTTAGATTTCCTTTTTTAAGAAATTCTTCTATACTGGAAGCTGAGCGAAGAACCAGCTTTAGATCTTCTGATTCATCGTCTCTGTCCAGAGAGAAACGGCCTGTTATGAGGTTTCCCTCTTTTAAAATATCCACACACTCTTCGTAAACCTGAGGGAAGACAACCACCTGAGCTATTCCTGTTTTGTCTATTAGATTAAAAACCGCCATCAGTTCGCCGCGCTGGGTTTTTCTGGTTTTGAGCTCTGAAATAGCACCGGCCAGGTTGAAGTGTTCGGATTCTATAGTCTCTATTTCCTCTATGGTGCTTACCAAGTCTTTAAGGATATGCTCGTATGGATCCAGAGGATGGTAAGAGATGTAAAATCCAAGCACTTCTCTTTCTAATTCCGCCCTGTTGTCGCCATTTTTCTCCTCTTTGGATTCAAAAAGTCCTCTTGGGATTATTATGTCCTTTTCTATGGCTGAAAGCATAGAGCTTCTTGAGCTACCTGTCCAGTCGAAGGCACCTGATTTTATGAGCGCTTCCAGAACCTTCTTGTTTATTTTGCGAGACTCTGGCACGCTTTTGAAGTGCCTAAAAAAATCCCCTATTGAGGTCCAGCTTCGCTTTCTCTCTGAAACTATAAGGTCTGCGGTCTCTTCGCCTACTCCCTTGATGCGGGAAAGTCCAAATCTTATCGCTTTCTCTGATGCTATGGTAAAGTCCTTCTGGCTTTTGTTTATATCAGGAGGCAGGAGCTTTATTGAAAAATTCTTTAAATCGTGAATTAGGTTTATAAACTTCCTGTCGCTCTTTTCGGTTGAGAGTTTAATGCAGAAAAACTCGGTTGGGTAATGTGCCTTTACATATGCAGTCCAGTAAGATAAATATCCATAAGCCACAGAGTGAGATTTGTTGAAAGAATAGCTCGCAAACTTCTCTATATCATCCCAGAGAGCTCTGATTTTATTCTCGTTAAAGCCTCTATCTATGGCCCCTTTTATGAATTTTTCTTTCATATTTTGCATAAGGTCTGCTTTTTTCTTGCCTATGGCCTTTCTCAAAGTGTCTGCTTCGCCGGGGGAAAACCCCGCCAGAATTTGCGAGGCTTTCATGATTTGCTCCTGATAGACCCACACCCCATAGGTTTCTTTTAAAATCTCCTCAAGCTCCGGGAAGGGATAATCTACGCTCTCTCGCCCGTGCTTTCTATTTATATATGCATCCACGAGCCCACTCTTTAGAGGTCCTGGTCTATAAAGAGCAAGAACCGCAACTATATCGTCAAACTTATCTGGCTCTAACCTCCTTAAAAGCGCTCTCATGCCAGAGCTCTCTAGTTGAAATACCCCAACGCTCTGACCCAGGCGCAAAAGCTCAAAAACCTTCTCATCGTCAAGGGGCAATTTCAGATACTCGATATTTTTTTGATGTCTTTCCTGTATTAGATTTTTGATTCTTTCTAACTCCGTAAGGGTCTTTAGCCCAAGAAAGTCCATTTTGATAAACCCAAGATGCTCTAAATGCACCATGTCATATTGGGTTGCAATCTGACCGTCTTTATCAACATAAAGAGGTACCAGCTCCTCAAGAGCAGTTGGGGCTATAACGACCCCGGCTGCGTGCAAGGATGTATGCCTTGCAAGACCTTCAAGCTTGAGGGCTATTTTTAAAAGTGTCTCAAGTTGCGGGCTTTGCTGACAGAGATCTCTAAACTTATTTGCATTCAGCTCTATATCAGTTCTGTGTTTGCCATATTTACTTAAAAGCTCTTCTATACTCGTTATTGCCATCTCCTCAAGAGATAGCCATGTGCCCTGAACATCGCCCTGGGGCACAAGCTTTGCAAGCTCGTCCGCTTCTTTATAAGCTATTCCAAGGGCTCTTGCGGTATCTCTAATGGTTTGCTTTGCTTTCATAAAGTTGTAGGTAATAATCTGGGAGACATTATCATGAGAGTATTTATCGCGCACATAATTTATAACCTCGTCTCTTCTTTCCATGCAAAAGTCAACATCTATGTCTGGCAAAGAGACGCGCTCGGGGTTTAAAAACCTCTCAAATAAAAGTCCGTGCTTAATTGGGTCAACATCGGTAATTCCAAGCGCAAAGGCAAGCAAAGACCCTGCAGCAGACCCACGACCCGGACCTACGGGGATAGACTTATTTTTAGCCCAGTTTATAAAGTCCTGAACTATAAGGAAATATCCCTCAAAGCCCATCTTTGACACAACATCAAGCTCATACTGGAGTCTTTCCCAGTACTGCGGTGAGTCTTTAGCAAGCGATTGCTCTATCCTCTTTTTAAGACCTTCAAAAGCCAGCTCTCTTAAACTCCAGGCTTTATCTTTATCAAAACCGGGCATCAAAGCGCCTTTAGTTTCAAGAAGCTCAAATCTATCTGAGGTCTTTTCTGCAACCTCGATGGTATTTAAAATCGCCCTTTCCCAGCCGTCAAAGGCATTTCTAAAGCGCTCTATAGCTTCCTCAGGGCTTAAAAAGTGAAGCCCACTTTTTGGAAACTTTATATTTAGCTTTTGCATCTCCTGAAGCGTCTTTTTAGTCTGTATTGCAAGGAGCACCTGATGAGCCAAAGCGTCTTCGGGCATAAGATAGTGGCAGTTATTCGTAGCAACCAGCTTTGCCCCAAGCTTTTTTGAAACCTCAATTAAAAAGCGATTTAATCTCTCCTGCTCTATCAGGGAATTAGACTGAAGCTCTAAATAAAGATCTTTGTCAAATATGTCAAACAATCTCTTGGTTAGCTCAATAGCTCTATTTTCCTCACCTTTTAATAAAAAGTGCCCGGGAATCCCTCTGATGCACGAAGTTAACGCAATAATCCCCTCTGAATGACTCTGAAGAAGCTCAAAATCTATCCTGGGTTTTTGATTAAGACCCTCTTTGTAAGATTTTGTTGAAAGAGACATCAGGTTTTTAAACCCTTTATCGTCCTTGGCTATAAGGACTATGTGGCTGTTTACATCGTCAGTTAAGTTATCCTCAGAGCTCTTTGCTTTTGAAAATCTGGACTCTACGTTTATATAAGCCTCCATCCCTATAATTGGCTTAAGTCCCGAGGCTTTAAGGCTTGTGTAAAACTCCACCGCACCAAAGAGGTTGCCATGGTCGGTCATGGCAACTGCCTTATAGCCCATCCTCTCTGCAAGCTTTACAAGGTCTTTGATCTTTATAGCACCATCAAGCAATGAATACTGAGTATGCAGATGAAGATGCACAAACTCTCTCATGATGGTCTAAAGGCTTTTATGTGTCCTTTTGTATTTATAAAAGGCCCGCCAAGGAGCTCTATACAATAAGGAATTGCAGGAAAAACCGCATCAAGACAGACCTTTATAGACTGAGGCTTTCCGGGCAAATTCACAATCAGGCTCTTGCCCCTGGTTGCCGCAGTCTGGCGAGAAAGAATCGCGGTCGGCACCTGCTCTAAAGAGACCCTTCTCATAAGCTCTCCAAAGCCCGGGAGCTCTCTTTCGCATATATCAAGCGTTGCCTCAGGCGTTACATCCCTTGGCGCAGGCCCCGTGCCACCCGTGGTTAAAACAAGATAACAACCCCCATCACACATATCAATAAGAGCTCTCTTTATAAGCTCAAGCTCATCAGGGACTATCTTATAAACACTCTCATAAGGCACATCTAAAACCTGCTCGAGATACTCAAGGATGTAGCGCCCACTGATATCCTCATACTCACCTCTGCTTGCCCTATCCGAAACTGTCAAAACTCCTATTTTTACCATACTAATATTTAAGCCGAAGGGGGGATTTCCCCCCTTCGACCCCCCATCAGGAAGAAAATCCATACACCCCCAATAAGAGCCCAAACGCCAGAGAATAAAAACACCTCGCCAAAAGATCTGGATAGCGCCTCAAGTTGCTGATAAGACCAGAGCGCAAAAATCCCCCCTGCAGACTCAAGCCAGTAGTTTAAATAGGTAGGATTTTGAAGCTCAAGTATTCGCTGATAGTTTTCGCTAAAGGCTGATTGGAGGTGATTTGTCGCTATCGCAGTTCCAAAAGAGCCACCCACAAACCTTATATAGTGCATCAGGCTAACGCCAAGAGTGGTCATCTCGCCAAGGCGCTTTAGAGCAAGCTGGGTAATCGGGGCAAAGAAAAGACCCATGCCTATCCCAAGCAAAATAAGGTAAAGTCTGGTCTTTGAAAAAGAGCTGTATGCATCAAGAGTCCTTAAAAATAAAAAAACAGCCCCTATGTAGATAATCACCGCCAATATCAAAACCCCAACAGGCGAGCGCCTATCGCTTATTAACCCCGCAACCACAGAGCTTATGCCTATAGAGATAGCAAGCGGAAGCACATTAAGACCCGTTTCAAAAGTGCCAAGCCCTTTTAGCCTTTCAAAATAAAGAGGCAACATATAAAAAACCTGATACATCGAAAACCCAAGCACGAACATATAAACCACAAATGCAACATTAAACTCTTTAATCCTGAAAATCTCCGGATTAATTAAAGGATTTTTACTAAGAAGCTCACTTATAAAAAACATCAAAAGCGAAGAAACCGCTACAATAAAAGCATAAATTATAAAAAGACTCGAAAACCACCCCTCTTTTTGCCCACGGGATAATAAAATAAGCGTGCTGACTGTAAAAATGGTTAAAAAAGTAAAAGAAACCGCATTAAAAGAGTGCTTTCTCTGGCGTCTATACTCTGATAGATATATGGCGCTTAGCAAAAAGGTAATTATCCCTATGGGGACATTTATGTAAAAAACCCAGCGCCAGCTTAGGTGCTCTGTTATCCATCCGCCAAGCGTTGGTCCAAGCGCAGGCGCAAAGCTAACTCCCAACCCATAAATACCCATCGCAACCCCTCTCATACTTGGCTCATAGGCAGAAAAAAGCAAAGACTCGGCGCTTACAACTATCAAAGACTCCCCAAACCCCTGAAAGGTACGGGAAATTATCATCCACTCAAGCGAGTTTGCCTGAGCGCAAAAAAACGAAGATAATGTAAAGATAAAAAGCCCAAGCATAAAGACCTTCCTAAGACCCATAACAGATTCAAGCCACTCAACCAGCAAAATAGCAGCCGCCGCAGCAGTCATATAGGAAGTTATGACCCACTGAACGCCATACAGGTCTGTGCTTAAAGGTCCTGTAAGTTTAGGAACTATTATGTCAACTATGGTAGTATCAAGAATCGCCATAAAAACCCCGCTCATGAGGGCAAAAGTAAGAATAACTCTCTCTGTTTTTGAAATCTTTTCGTAAAGCTCCAACTTTACTCCCTCTTTATTTTGACCGATCCACCCATCCCTACTCTAAGCAAATGCATAGGCCCCTGTGTTAGTTTGATCCTTACTGGCACTCTTTGAACGAGCTTGACAAACTCACCTGAAGATATATCCCTTGGAAGAATAGCAAAGCTGGCAGCGGTTGCGGGGCTTATGCTAATAACTTCCCCCATAAAGACCTCATCAGGATAGGCATCGAGTTTGAAAGTCGCCTTTGAGCCAACCCTTATGCCTTTTAAGCTCGTCTCTTCTAGCAAAACCTCTACAAAAAGAGAGTCTTTTTTTAAAAGAGCCAGAACTGGCTGACCTGCCCTTATGGTATCGCCTTGAGATGCAAACCTCCTTGCCACAAACCCATCAAATGGTGCTTCAAGCGAAGTTTTCAAGAGCTCTAACTTAATTAAGTTAATCTCCTCAATGATTGCACTTGCCTGAGCCTGCAAAGAGCCAATCTGTGCGTCAATTTCTTGAGTTACTCTCATTTTTGCTCTCAGTTCCGAAATGGTGCTCATTGCCTGAGATGTCTGCGCTCTGGCAATTTTCAAAGAGGAGTTTGCAGAATCGAGCCTGTTTTTGCTGATGCTATAATCAAGAAGCGCCTGCTCGTATTGTTTTTTTGGCAAAAGCCCTTCTTTGAATAAGCTTTCGGCTCTTTTTAGCTCTCTTTCGCTCTGTTCAAAGCTAATTTTGGCAGAATCAAATTCTTTGGAAGCTATCTCTTCGTTTGCTTTGCTTTTTTGAAGGTTTAAGCTAGCGCTATCGAGATTTGCGCCAAGCTCTAGCATTATCCTGCTTTTTTCAAATTTTAGTTTGCGAATTTGCTCGTGTATAGACTGCACCATAGCTTCTTTAACTGAAACTTTTGACTCTATTAAACTTGAGTCTATCTTTGCAAGAATATCGCCTGCTTTTACCTCGCTACCTACCTCTGGATTTATCTCGACAATCCTGCCATCAACTTCAAAGCTAAGGGTAGCAAGATGGTCGCTTCTGACAAAAGCTGCGTCGCTGATTGCGTATTCTACTCTGTGTCTGACCCATCTATAGGAAAAAAATAGAAAAACCAGCAAAAAAATAGCCAAAGCAGTGGCGATCAATTTCTTCAAAGCTCTCCCACCTGTCTTTTTATTCTCAAAATAGATTTAAAAAGATCGTATTTTGCAACTATCTCTGCTTTCCTTGCCTGAGTTAAAGAAGCCTCGGCCTCTAGAAGTTCCAAACCAGTTATTATCTGGTTTTCGTATTGCTTTTGAGATAGCCTAAATAGCTCCTGAGCGTATTTGAGGTTATCCCTTGCAACTTTCAGGTTTTCCAAAGATACTTTATAATCCTCATAAGCCTTTAAAATCTCCAGTCTAATAAGCTCTCTTTGCTCTTCAAGGTTTGCCAAAACTGCCCTCTCTCTTTCAGAGATTGCGCTTGCCCTCTTTATAGCTTCCAGTCCGCGGATGCTAAAATCTAGCGTTATTCCCGCCTGAAAGTTTCCGCGTGGCTTTATAGCTAGATTCTGGTCTGAGTAGATGTAAAGAGCCTCTAAGTTTATTTGCGGGTAAATGGCGGATATTTGAGCTTTTCTTTGAGCTCTTAAGAGCTTTGCCTGCTCCTCAATAATTTTCAAGCTCGCTCTTTTTTGAGCCTTTATCAAAGACCTCTCAAGAGGCTCTGGCTCTGGCATCATCTCTGGCGGATTTAGATCTTTAACTTCCCTGCCTGTTAGTCTTTTTAGGTTTTCAAGGCTTATCCTTAGCTGACCTTCCGCTCTTTGAAGTTCTCTCAAAGCCTCAGATTGACGAACCCTTGCCTGCAACACTTCAGTAACTGTTATAAGACCAGCTTTAAAAAAAGCCTCCCGTTGCGTGAGGATTGCGTTTATGCTCTCGAGCTGTTTTTTCTGAACTTCGACGAGCTCTTTGGTGCTAAGAGCGTCAAAAAAAGCAAGAGCTGCTTCTAACTTAATAGATTGCTCTTTTTCAACCTCCTGAAGCTTTGAAATGGATAGAGAGTAAGTAGCTGCCTCGGTTAAAGAGTTCCTTAATCCCCCGTCAAAGAGCTGGAATCTTGCTCCAAATCTCAGGTTTTGAAATGTGCGCCTTGAGGTTTGAAAGTCTTCAAATCCAAGAAAGCCAAGCTCAAACTCCTGAGGCTGTGCCTGAATTGTCCCTCCGTAGCTTAAAAAAAGCGTCGGCAAAAAACTCTGCCTTTGAGCGCTTAGCTCCAGTTTTGCAGCCTCTGTCTCCCTCCTGGCGCTTAATAACGGCTTGCTGTTTTTAACGGCTAATTCAATAACTTCCTCGAGCGTCATTGAAAACCCTCTTGAAAAAAGCGCAAAAAGAACAAGCACTAAAATAAAGCCTTTCATCTAGTTAGCCTTATAATCTCACTCAGAGCTAACTGATATTCGTAAAGCGCAAAAAGTCTTTCTGACTTAATCTGATTGAGGTTTCTTCTAGCTTCCAAAACCTCAAGCTGGTTGGTAATTCCAAATCTATAGCGCTCTGTGGATAGCCTTAGAGCTTCGTTTGCGGCATCTAAAGCTTTATCTATTGCGTCTATCCTTGCGCTGACGGCTTTTAAATTACCCAAGGAGTTTCTAAGTTTTGTTAAGAGCTCTAACTTCAAGTCTTCAAAAGACTCTATTTGCTTTAAAACCTCTATGTTTGCCTGTGCAACAGACGCATCTTTTGCAAATCCGTCAAATATATCCGCATTTAACCTTAGCTGAAATGAAAACCCATCGCTCTGCCTTAAATTTGACGAAGAATTAAGATAAGAAAAAAGAGCACTGACACTTGGATAGTATCTGCTTTTTTGAAAACCTACTGCAGCTTTTGCAAGCTCTATCTTTTTGATGCCTACTTTCAAAGTGCTATTATTATTTAGCAATTCTTTTTCAAAATCTCTGGCTTCAAGTGTTTCAAAGCTCAAATTACCGCTGACTTCTGTTACTTCAGTCTTTAAAAGAGCCCCAAGGTTTCTCAAAGAACTCTCATACTCATCCTTAGCCCTTTCAAACTCCGCATTGGCTTTTGAGAGCTCTGCTCTGGCTCTTAAGAGCTCTGCCTTTGGTAAAATCCCTGCGCTAAATTTAGCCTCCACAAACCTGAGGTTTTCTTCCCAGTATTTTTTGTTTTCTATAGATAAATTAAGAAGCTCTTTTCTCAAAAGCGCCGAAAAAAACAGGATTCTTACCTGCTTCTGGATTTCTCTTGAAATGTCCTGAAAGATAAGCTCTTCGAGCTCTTTTTGATCTCTTGCGAGCCTTAGCGCCTCAAGGGCAGAGAGGTTAAAAACCGCCTGCTCTGCGCTTATGGAAAACTCCCTTATGGTTCTGGAATTTTCAAAGATGTAGCTCATACTTGCCTGAGAGCGAACCTGTGGCAAAATCCCTGCTCTTATTTTCCTGATTTCCTGCTCGAGTCTTTTTATCTCAAGCTCGCTAAGGCGAAGCTTGGAAGCCCTGGCCTTCCCAAGCTCAAGAGCCTGATCCAGTGTAATTGCATAAACCGCGCGTAGCGCGATTAAGAAAATTAGCAAAAATCTCATCTTACTATCACCTTCTTGCCCTGCTGAAGGGCATAGGCGTTTTCAATAGCTATCAAATCCCCCTCTTTTAAATTACCCTGGACATAGGAAACAGAGCCTTCTTTTTTGACTATCTTGACCTCTACCAGGCTTGCAACATTGTTTTCTATCTTCCAGACTATTTTTCTGGTTCCTCTTACTATGATTGCCCTCTCAGGGATTGCAAAAGCCTGCTCAAAGCCCGTTGGAACCCTTACCTGCCCAAACATTCCGGGCCGTAGCTCCGCTTTTGGGTTTTCAACCCTTGCTTTTATGGTTATTAACCTGTTTTGGTCTGCAACCGGGGAGATAAAAAATACCTTCCCTGTGTATTCACCAAATGGCTCTGAGGTTATTTTTACCTCAGAGTTTTGCTTTAAAACCTCTAATGACTCTTGCGGAACCTGAAAAACAAAGTCAACAGGATTTAAATTAACCACCCTTATAACCTGCGATTGGGGACTTACATAATCACCAAGGCTTACAAATCTCTTTGCGACATAGCCGTCAAATGGGGCTCTGATGATGCTTCTTGATATATCTAGCCTGACCGCCTCAATCTGGGCAAGGATTGAGTTTTCAGCCTCTTGCTGGAGCTTGACCTCTGTTGATGCTCTTTCGAATTCTTCTCTGGATATTAACTCTCTTTCAAAGAGCATCTTTCTGCGATTTGCTATTGCTTCCAGGTTTTCTCTGTGGGCTTTTATTCTCATAAGCTCTGCATTTAGCTGACTTAAGCGCTTTTGAAAGTCTGAAGAGTCAAGTTTAACAAGAGCCTGACCTCTTTTTACAGCCTGACCTTCTTCTACTAAGATTTCAATTACCTTGGAGCTTATTTCAGGCTTTAATGTGACATCTTTTTGAGATTCAAAAAACCCTTTGGTTTCAAAGAGAGTCTCAACATTCTCTGACTTTAGTCTATAGACGCTAACAGAAATCTCAGTGGGGGCTGTCTGGGCTTTTTTCTCATCTTTGGCACAGGATAGCAAAACAGCAAGGCAAGCCAGAGCCAGAAGCCTTTTCATGTGCTTTTAGGATTATACAGCAAGGGGTTTATAATTCACGATTATGTCTTCCTTTTTCCTTAGAAGACCGGTTACTACATGGATGTTTATGCTTTCTTTTGTCCTTCTTGGGCTTTATTCTCTCAGAAACATAGCTATAGACAGATTGCCGGATGTTGATTTTCCGACGATAACTATAACTACATTCTATCCCGGAGCCAACGCTTATGTCGTTGATGTTAATGTCACCAGAAGAATAGAAGACCAGATAGCAACGATTGGGGGAATAGAGAGCATATCTTCAACGAGTTTTGCTGGCGTTTCAAGGATAGTTATTTCCTTTTCACTTGAAAAAGATATCAATGTAGCTGCGCAGGAAGTAAGAGACGCAGTGCAAAGAGTCCAGAGAGTTTTACCAGAAGAAGTCGACGCTCCAGTTGTTAGAAAGTTAGATACTTCGCTTGCGCCTGTTTTTGTAACTCTTTTGCACTCAAGAACTCATGATTATGAAACGCTGGCTTACTGGGCTGACAAGGTAGTAAAGAGAGAGTTTGAGAGAGTAGAAGGCGTTGGGCAGGTTGACCTTGGAGGCTTTCGCGACAATGCAATGTGGGTCAGATTAGACCCTGAGAAGCTCTACTCTAGAGGTCTTTCTGTAAGCGATGTGGTTAACGCCATAGAGAGAAACCATATCGAAGCCCCCGCAGGGGCAATATACGGTCAGGACAGAGAATACATCATCAGGTTATACGCAAAAGCAGAAGATTCAAAGTCTTTAGAGCAAATTCCAATAAGGGACAATCTCTTTATAAAAGATGTCGCAAATGTGGTCTTTACTCAGGATGAGTATAGAGGCGAGGCAAGATACAACGGCGAGCAGGCGGTTGTTTTACTCGTTTACAAAGAATCAAAGGCAAACACAGTTAGAGTAGTTGACGAAGTAAAAAGGCGCATGCAGGAGCTAAACAGACAATTACCTTCGGGCATGAGAATGGACTTTACATTCGACTCTTCTATTTTCGTCAAAGATAGCGTAAAAGCCGCAATAGAGGAAATCATCCTTGGCAGCTTGCTAACTGCCATAGTGGTCTATTTCTTCCTTGGGTCTTTGAGGCTGACTCTTGTGCCGATATTTGCAATACCCATAGCTCTCTTTGGGACCGTGTTTTTTATCTATCAACTGGGCGGGTCTTTGAACACCTTTACGCTCCTTGGGATGGCAGTGGCGGTTGGAATAGTCATAGATGATGCGATAGTCGTTATGGAAAGCATCTTCAGGCGAAGACAGGAAGGACTCTCGTATATGCAAGCAGGGGAGATAGGGACAAACACAGTCATTTTTGCGCTTCTTGCATCAACTGCCTCGCTTTTGATAGTTTTTGCGCCTCTAATATTCCTAAAAGGGGTCGTTGGGAAGCTCTTTTCAAACTTTGCCCTGACAATTGCAATAGCCATAGCGATATCTTATGTGGTTGCAATTAGCTTTACCCCCATGGCGAGTGCAAGGCTTTTAAAGCAAATTCCAAAAGAGAATGTCTTTGTTAGAGCTTATGAACGCTTTGAAGAGAGGTTTGACGCCATTTTAAAGTGGGGACTTGACCACAAAATTATCATAGCCTTAGTAAGCATCCTGAGCGTCTTTGCCGGGTTTTATCTTTTTAAAAACCACACCAAGAAAGAGTTCTTCCCTCAAGTTGACGAAGGCAGGTTTTTAGTAAGATTTGAAACGCCCGTTGGCTCGTCGTTTGAATTTACAAGGCAAAAAGCAAGTGAGATTGAAAAAATAGTGCTTAAACACCCTTATGTCGATAGGTTTGGGTTTGCGGTAGGTCAGGGCGTTGCGGGTCGCCCCGATGTCAACGGCGGTCTTGGCTTTGTTTATTTAAAAAACACCAAAAGACCAAGTCAGGCAAAGATTGCGGAAGAGCTAAGAAAAGAGCTAAGGAAGATAAAAGACGCCAGAGTCAGCATAGAGTCTCCGGGGATAATAGGTCCTGCGGGCGGCAGGCAGGTTGATTTGCAGTTTTCTATTAAAGGTCCGTCGCTTGAAGAGCTTCAGCAAATAGCGGACAATCTAACCTCTGAATTTCGTCAGAGAGAAGGCTACAGAGATGTAGATACAAGCCTTAGACTCAACGAACCCCAGGTTCAGCTAAGAGTTGATAGGCAAAAGATGGCCGACCTGGGGGTAAGCTCAAGAGAGGTAGCGGACACTTTAAGCGCGCTTTTTGGAAAGCTAAGGATAGCAACATACGAGCTCGGGGCAGAGAGCTATGAGCTTTATATTAAAGCTGACGAAAACTTTATCAAAAACGAAGAAAACCTAAAAAAAGTGTTTGTTAAAAACTCAAAAGGAGACTTAATTCCACTATCAGAGGTTGTAAATATCACGATAGCCACAGGTTATAAGGCAATAGATAGATACAATAGAACCTATGCTTTTACTTTCTTTGCAAATTTAACTGGAAAGAAAGATCTAGCAACTGCCTCAAGAGAGTTAGAAGAGTGGTTTTTGAAAAATCTACCTCCCGGGTATTCTTTTGAGCCCGTAGGTCAGGCAAAGGAGTTTAAAAGAGCTTTTCAGGGTCTTGGCACTGCCCTTTTGCTTGCTTTGCTTGGAATATTTATGGTTCTGGCATCGCTTTTTGAAAGTCTTAGACATCCCTTTACCGTGCTTTTGATGGTTCCAACTGCGGTTGCTGGCACTTTTGGACTTTTATCTCTAACAGGCACTTCTCTGAGTATCCCATCTTACTTTGGCATAATTTTGCTAACCGGCATAATTGTAAGAGACGCGGTTTTGTTTATAGAGCGCATCATCCAGCTAAGAGAAGAAGGAGTTGAAACAAGAGAAGCGATTTTGAAAGCAAGAAGAGAGAGGTTAAGACCCATCCTCATGACGACCCTGACTGTGGTTTCTGCCCTTATGCCTGTTGCTCTTGGAATTACCGCAGGGGCGGAACTTAGAAAGCCACTTGCCCTTGCGGTTATTGGCGGTTTGATAAGTGGTTTGCCCCTGAGCTTGTTTTTATTGCCAGTAGTTTACGAGGCTTTTGACAAACTTGGTCTTGGACTCAGTGCAAGAGGTAAAATAATACCAGCAAGGAGGTGAGAAGATGCCAAAGTATGTTATGCTAACGACCCTTACAGATGAAGGGTTAAAGACCGTAAAAGACAAGCCACAGCGCATCAAAGAGGTTGACCAGGAAGTTCTTGAAAAGTTTGGCGTCAAAGTTCTGGCGCAGTATGCGCTGATGGGACCATACGACTTTGTCAACATCCTTGAAGCACCGGATAACGAATCTGTGATGAAAATGGCAATAGAGCTTGGCTCAAGAGGAACTATCAAAACCCTGACCATGCCAGCTGTCGAGGTAGACCAGTTAATTGCTACTCTTTCTAAATAATGCAAGAGCTCCTGAGGGAGCTCCACCATATATGTATTAGCTTCACTGACCTTCGCTGGGGCACAAGCAAAGACGAGCTTATAAGCAAAGTTATAAAGTGTTTGCGCGCCATCGAAGATGGCGCGCGCCTAGATGATATACTCTTAGATAAAGAAAAGAGTCTTGGCATTGAGAGCGTGCTTAGTAGAGTTTTTGATTTTGCCAGAGAAAACAGAAAGGACATAAAGAGTCTTGAGAGGGCGCTTTTGGTATATATTCATTCGCCTATTCCTTGTAAGATAAGGATTTTGAAGCTTCTGGAGGCTTTGATTGAAAATAATTGAGCAGATTTTTAAAAAGGGCTTTAGTTTATCTTTTGAGTTTTTTCCGCCAAAGGATGAGGGGGGAAGACAGGAGCTTTTAAAGACCCTGGAAAGAGTCAGGACGCTAAAGCCTACATTTGTTTCGGTAACCTATGGCGCCGGGGGCTCTACGAGAGAAAAAACTAGGGAGGTTGTCAAGTATATCCACAGAGAGCTAAATATGACTGTGATGGTTCATCTTACCTGTATTGCGCATAGCAAAGAGGAGTTAATTTCTATAGTTAGAGAATACGAGCTTATGGGGATTGAAAATTTGCTTGCGCTTCGCGGTGATTTACCGAAAGAAAATAGTTTTCAAAGAGGTTGCAAATACGCTTTAGAGATGGTAAGGGCAATAAGAGAAAACTTTGGAGATAGGTTTTGCATAGCAGTTGCCGCCTATCCCGAAGGGCATATAGAGGCAAAGAGTCTTGAGGAAGATGTTAAAAACTTTATCCAGAAAGTAAAGGCCGGTGCGGACTTTGCAATAACGCAGATGTTTTTTGAAAATGTTTACTTTTTTAACTTTATGGAAATGCTCTATCGCGAAGGGATAGATATTCCCGTTTTGCCAGGGATTATGCCAATTACAAACTTAAAACAGGTTGAGAAGTTTGCAAAAATGTGCAATGCCACGGTTCCTGATAGATACATAAGAGCTCTTGAGCCTTATCAGGATAATCAAGAAGAGTTTATAAAAAAGAGCGTTGAGCTAACTACAGAGCAGTGTCTGGAGCTCTTAAGAGCCGGGGTAAAAGGGCTTCACTTTTACACTCTAAATCGCTCAAGCGCGACTTTGCAGATAGTGCAGAATCTAAACTCAGAGATGCCACTAAGCCATGCCTAATTTGTTTGAAAGGGGGGCTTTTAAGGGCGTTCCAAGAGAGCTCTGGCTTAGCTACAGCTGGCAAATTCAAAATAGAATCAAAACCCAGGAAGAGCTATCCAGATACATAAATTTAACCAACGAGGAGCTAAGGGGTATTAGATTAACCAAGGGGCTATATCCGATGGCCATAACGCCATATTACCTTTCGCTTATAGACCCTGAAGATGTAAATGATCCTGTAAGACTTCAGGCAATTCCGAGAGATATAGAAGTATCTGAGTGTCAAAACCTTGGTGAGGAGAATCCTTTTCGCGAAGAGAGTGAGATTTCAGGGCTTACTCACAGATATCCTGACAGGGTTTTATTGAATTTAACGAGTTTTTGCGCAGTTTACTGCAGGCATTGCATGAGAAAGCGCATCTTTGCAGGGGGAGAGGCTTCAAAAACAAAAGAGGAGATTAATAGCTGGCTAAGTTACATCAAAAAACACGAATCCATAAGGGATGTTTTAATCTCAGGTGGAGAGCCTCTATCTGTCGGGCTTGAAAAGCTTGAGTATCTTTTAAAATCTCTCAGAGAGATCAAACACATACAGACCATAAGGTTTGGCACAAGGCTTTTGGTTCTTTGCCCTCAGAGGTTTTTTGATAGAGAAGTTCTTGATCTTCTTGAAAGATACTCACCTATATGGATAAACACACACTTTAACCACCCAAATGAAATTACAGAGCTAAGCGCGATGGCAGTTGAGAAGCTCTTAAGGGCGGGAATTCCCGTTAATAACCAGACGGTTCTGCTTAAAGGTGTTAACGACAGACCCGAAGTTATGCTTGAGCTCTTTAGAGCTCTTCTCAGGATTAAAGTAAGACCTATTTATTTATTTCACTGTGACCCAATTAAGGGCGCAATCCATTTTAGAACCAGCGTGGAGAAGGGACTTGAGATTATGAGGTTTTTAAGAGGGAAGCTGCCGGGGATGGGCATTCCTCATTATGCCATTGACTTGCCAGAGGGTAAAGGCAAAGTAACGCTTTCGCCAGATTATTTAAAGAGAAGAGAAGGCTCTAAGCTTGTGTTTGAAAGCCCTTTGGGTGGACTTATTGAATACGAAATACTGGAAATTTAGCTTAGCTTTTCGACTATGGAGTTTGCGCTGTTTAATTTGGCATAAGCGCGGGAGATTACATACTTTAGCTGTTCGCCCTCTGCTATCGTAAGGTCATATAAGGTTGCGCTTAAATCCTTAAGAGCCTGATAGAGACTATCGTAGAGTTCCTGGCTTATTGAGCCACTTTCAATAGCGCCAAGGACAAAGTCGCTTAGACCTTTTATGCTAGAGGCTATATTGAGAATTTCCACATCATCCGGGCAGGATTGAACGAGCTCTTCAAAACGCTGATTTATCTCTTTTGACTGGGTTTTGAAAAGCAGTGCCTCTAAAAAGTTAACGCTATGATCCATTGATGAAAATTTATCTCAACTGCTTAGATTTTCAACTTTGGCTTTTATAAAATCCATTACCTGTTCAAGATTTTGTGCCTGCAAAAGCCCATCGACATTGTGGGTTTTGTAGCCAATTATAGGCTTTTTAAGAATAAAAGCATAGGCTATTTCTGAAAGAGTGCCGTAGCTTCCGCCGATTGCAACGACCACATCACCGCTTGCAACAACAAGGGCGTTTCTGGCCCAGCCAAGACCGGTTTTGACAACCACTTTCAAATACCTGTTTGCATCAAAAGCTTCATAATCCGGCAGTATGCCAACAGTTATTCCGCCTTCAATAAAACAGCCTTTGCAAACAGCTTCCATAACCCCTCCTCTGCCTCCGCAAATGAGAGTATAGCCCTCTCTTGCGATTAACCTGCCAAGATTGAAGGCAAACTCAAGCTCTTCCTCTTTGGCGTTTGAAGAGCCGATTACTGATATCTGGGGCATTTTCAGGATGGAGAGGGCTTATGATCTCTAAAGATCATGATGTTACTTAATTAGCGGTATTACCAAATCCTCTGGCTGTATGCCTTCGAGCCCGTAAGCCTTTATGACCTCAAGGTCAAGCTCTCTAAGTGTGTTTTTCCACTCAGTCAGCAAAGAGGAAAACGCCTTTTCAAGTTCGTGATATTGCTTTAGGAAAGCATCAGGGTCTTCAGGCATAATCCTTTTGTCTTTGATAGCCGTATACCTCTCATCTTCAAACTTGCGGACAAAAAGGTCTATTACTTTCTTTGCGCTTTCTGTGTCAAAAGTCCAGCTTTTTAAGTAAGCTCCTACCTTTTCTCCTCTAAGTTGCGATAGTCTTTGTCCGTATCTAAACAGATAGTCTTCAAGGCTTATGGTATTCATACCTTTAAGTAAGGTGTCCCAGCGTGCAAGCTTGTTAAAGTCAAGCCCTTCTTTCAGCTCATACCACAAAAGGTCAAGATGCTCTGTGATATCTTCTATGCCAAAAGTGTCTTTGAACCTCTGGCTCAGGGTCATAAGCCTGTTGTAGTAGTTAGGTGATATTCTTAGCCCTTCAGGGACACGGATGGTGAGAAGTATTTCTTTGCTTACATCCATGTTTGAGTTTACAAGGTTAAAGAAAAAGGAGAAAGGAAGAGAGAACATCAGACAGGCTACGCTTTTGGCTGTGTCTTCATCTTTGAACTCTATGACCCAGACCTTATCGGTGAAAGCTATTTTGCTTTGACTGTCTCTGTAAACACATGCTCCTCTTATATTTCTTGGATGGTTTAGGAAAACAGGAATTCTATTAAAAGCAATTCCCCAAAGTCTTTCATTCACTTCCCAAAACTCAAGTAGCCTCTTATTTTCCCCTTTTAAAGGCTTTTCTTGGTCATAAGCTACATAAGGTGGTCTGTCTTTTACGCCCGCAGGTTCATCCGCAAGACCTCTGAAATTCCTCAGGTCTTCTCCTTTATACAAAGGCATGGCAAGTGGATGGTCTCTGTTTACATGGTAAGGTGCTACCTTCCCTGTATCAACTTCCAGCCTGTAATCTTTACGAACATCTATTCCTAAGGCAGTAAGGTATTCTCTAAAAGTCGGATAGCCATAGACCTTGTTATACAGCACATCATACAGATAAG
>JBCNVD010000006.1:0-39417 GCA_039630345.1 Aquificaceae bacterium | reverse complement strand
TTGCTTTTATAATAACCCCCTGGGCCAGTTATATCCTCCTTAGAGATCAATTTACAAAAAGAGAAGCGGAAAAAGACCATAAAACCGGCGCTTACTGGAGGTTTTACTCTTCGATTATGGCACCGATGCTGGCAAGCAATGTCAAAAGATACGCATTTTATTTCTTAAATGTCCTGCTTTTGATGCTATCTATAGGGCTTTTGATTTCAAAAGCGGTAGTGGTTAAGATGCTCCCATACGACAACAAGAGCGAGGTTCAGGTAGTTCTTGATATGCCAGAGGGCACAAGCCTTGAGAGAACCCTCGAGGTTGCAAAAGATATAGCAAACATAATCTCCAAACAGTCGCTCGTCTCAAACTATCAAATTTATGTTGGGACTTCCTCTCCTTTTAACTTCAACGGTCTTGTAAGACATTACTATCTTAGAAACAGCTCAAATCTGGCTGATATTCAAATTAACTTAATCCACAAAGACAAAAGAGAAGAGCAATCGCACGATTTTGCAAAAAAGCTAAGACCACTTGTTAGAGAGGTTGCTTTCAAAAGCGGTGCAAAGTATGTTGCGGTGGTTGAAGTTCCGCCGGGACCTCCGGTGCTTTCGCCTGTCGTTGCAGAAGTTTATGCGCCTGAATTAAAAACCCAAGAATCCGTTGCAAGAGAAGTTCTCAAAATTTTCAAAAACTCAAAGAGCGTAACTGACGAGGGGATATATTTAGAAGATCAAACAGACCTTATAAGCGTAATTATCAATCAGGAAAAACTTCTAAAGGCAGGGCTTAACAAAGAAGAGGTCGTTATAACACTCCAATCACTCTTTGGCGGAAAGCAAATTGGCATTATCCAGAATACAGACACAGAGCATACCCCGATAGTTATAAAGATGGACGAGAAGCTAAAGTCCATAGAAGCTCTAAATAGTCTCAAGCTCATAAGCCAGAGCGGGAATTTAGTTCCGCTATCTGAAGTGGTAGAGCTACGTAAAGAACCAGTGCCAAGCACGATATATCACAAAAACTTAAGAAGAGTCAACTATGTAATTGGCGATGTTGCAGGAAGAGAAGAAGCACCTTTTTATGCGGTGCTGGATGTAAGAGATGAGATTAAAAACCTACAAACACCTTTTGGTAAAATCAAAGAACTCTGGCTATCGCAGCCAGTTGTGGAGGACGGAATTTACATAAAGTGGGATGGTGAGATGCACATAACCCTTGAGGTCTTTAGAGATCTTGGGCTGGCGTTTGCGATTGCGCTCTTTGTTATGTATGTGTTAATCCTTGGATGGTTCAAAGACTTTAAAGTGCCGGGCATTATAATGGCACCTATACCGCTCACTCTTGTTGGAATAGTGCCGGGACACTTGATAATGGGGGCTTTCTTTACGGCAACCTCGATGATTGGTTTTATAGCTCTGGCGGGGATTATCGTTAGAAACTCCATACTTTTGGTTGATTTTGCACAGCATAGAATACAGCAAGGGGTTGCGCCCCATGTTGCGGTTGTTGAATCAGGTGTTATAAGGACAAGGCCAATAGTGCTGACTGCGGTTGCCATAATAGTCGGGGCTTTCGTGCTTGTTTTTGACCCTATTTTCAACGGTCTTGCAATCTCGATAATCTTTGGAACTATAGGTTCGACTATTTTGACGCTATTTTTGATACCTCTTATGTACTATGCAAGCAAAACAAAAGGCAATAATAGACCTTCAAAAGAGCAAATCACTAAAGACCTCTCTGGCTAAAGAGGGCTTTTCTTAAAAAAAACCCTGTGTGAGAATCTTCAAACGAGGCAACATCCTCAGGGGTTCCCTCGCAAATAACCCTTCCGCCACCTAAGCCCCCTTCGGGACCCAGTTCTATAACCCAGTCTGCGCATTTGATAACGTCAATGTTATGTTCTATAACAACAACGGTGTTGCCTCTATCTACGAGCCTTTGGATGATTTCTATGAGCTTTCTTACATCATCCATATGAAGTCCGGTGGTTGGCTCATCCAGAAGATAGAGCGTTTTGCCCGAGTCTCTTTTTGAGAGCTCTCTTGCGAGCTTTATCCTCTGAGCTTCGCCGCCTGAGAGGGTAGTTGCGGGCTGACCAAGCTTTATATACCCAAGACCTATTTCATCAAGGAGCTTTAGCTTTCTTCTAATGCCGGGGATGTTTTCAAAAAACTCCATAGCCTGAGAGACGGTCATATCAAGAACTTCCGCGATGTTTTTGTCTTTGTACCTTATCTGAAGCGTTTCGCTATTGTATCGCCTGCCCTTGCAAATATCGCAGGTTACATAAACCGGGGGCAAAAAGTGCATCTCGACCTTTATGACCCCTTCGCCTTCGCAGGCTTCGCATCTGCCACCTTTGACATTGAAAGAAAACCTGCTTGATGTATAACCTCTCGATTTTGCCTCCGGGGTTTTGGCAAAGAGTTCTCTAATTTGGTCAAATATTTTTGTGTAAGTTGCGGGGTTGCTTCTTGGCGTTCTGCCAATTGGCGATTGGTCTACGTTAATAACCCTGTCAAATTGCTCAAGACCAAGAATTTCGTCAAAGCCTTCTTTTGTTGCGTCAGAACCAGACAAAACCCCGCGTGCATAATTCCACAAAATGTCGTAAATCAGCGTTGACTTTCCACTGCCTGAAACGCCGGTTATACAAACAAATAGACCCACGGGTATTTTTACGGTGATGTTTTTAAGGTTGTGAAGTTTTGCACCAACTATGGTTATTTGCCTGCCATCGGGAACCCTTCTTGATTCAGGAACCGGGATAGATAACCTGCCAGATAAGTATGCACCTGTTAAAGACTCCGGGTGTGAGAGTATATCCTCGCATGTGCCCTGCGCAACTATCCTCCCGCCATTTTCGCCAGCCCCTGGGCCCATATCGATTATCCAGTCTGCGCTTAAGATAGTCTCAGGGTCATGCTCTACAACTATGACGGTATTTCCAAGGTCTCTGAGCTCTCTTAAGGTGTTTATGAGTCTTTGGGTATCTCTTGGGTGAAGACCTATCGAAGGCTCGTCAAGGACATACAAAACCCCGCTTAGCTTTGAGCCAATCTGGGTTGCAAGTCTGATTCTTTGCATCTCGCCCCCGGAGAGGGTGGTTGCGCTCCTTGAAAGCTCTAAATAGTCAAGCCCCACGCTTACTAAAAACCAGAGTCTTTGATTTATTTCCTCAAGGAGTCTCTCTGCGAGCGCAAGCTCGCGCTTTGGTAGATTTTCATAAAGAGAGATAAAAAACTCTCTTGCCTGAGAGAGTGGCATGGTGCAAATTTCGTGGATGTTTTTATTGCCTACAAAAACCGCGAGAGCTTCGGGTCTTAACCTTGCGCCTTTGCAATCCGGGCATGGGAGCTCTCTTATGTATTCGCCTATTTCTTCGCGTATGCGCTCGGAGTCTTCTTCGAAAAATCGCCTCTCAAGGTGGCGAATAATGCCTTCAAATTGGGCATTTTGGATTTTGCCCCCATATAGCAGAAGGTCTTTTACCCCAGCAGGGAGCTCGCCAAAGGGCGTTTGAGGGTCATAGCCAAGTTTTTTTAGAATGTTTTGCACAGAGAAGCGAATGTAGTCAAAAAGTCCTGACTCTGTTATCTTGAAGGCATTTATTGCGGGAAGTTTTGGATTAATAATGGCTTTTGCGTCAATTTCCCACTTTACCCCAAGCCCCTTGCAGGTCTTGCAGGCCCCAAGAGGTGAGTTAAAGGAGAAAAGCCTCGAAGATAGCTCAGGAATGGTAAAGCCGTGCTCCGGGCACATGAGCTTTTCGCTATAGAGCTCTTCCGAAGAGTTATCAAGATTGTGAATAAGCACAAGACCCTGAGATATTTCCAGGGCTTTTTCGATGCTATTTAAAGCTCTTGGGCGTTCAAAATCTTCAAAGGTAAACCTGTCAAGAACGAGCTCTATGTTGTGTTTTCTGTTTTTTTCAAGGGGCGGAACTTCTGCTATTCGCATGTATTGCCCGTCTACCCTGACTCTGGAAAAGCCCCTTCTATCAAGGTCTTTCAAAAGCTCTCTGAATTCGCCCTTTTTTTCGCGAACGAGAGGTGCAAGGATGGCTATTCGCATGCCTGCCGAATCCTGCCAGACTCTTTCTAAGATCTCGTGGGCAGGAAGACCATTGAGGGGTCTTAGACACTCCGGGCAGTGGGGCTTTCCGATCGTTGCAAACAAAACCCTAAGATAGTCGAAGATTTCAGTGATAGTGCCTACCGTGGAGCGTGGGTTTTTGGAGGTGGTTTTTTGATCTATAGCGATAGCGGGCGAAAGCCCATCTATAGAGTCTACATCTGGCTTTTCCAAAACGCCAAGAAACTGCCTTGCATATGCAGACAAAGATTCAACATACCTTCTATAGCCTTCGGCGTAGATGGTGTCAAAAGCCAGAGAGGACTTACCTGAACCAGAAGGGCCGGTGATTATAGTAAGGGTGTTTTTGGGTATTTTCACGCTGATGTTTTTAAGGTTGTGCTGGCGAGCCCCTTTTACGATGATTGCATCCACAAGAAGATATTAAACCAGCCTAAAGGTCACTTAATGCAGATTTTACCCCTTTCAGGGCTTTTTTAAAGAGGTTATAATTTTTCCAGTGGAATTTCTAACCAGCGACGGGATATACGAAAGGGTAAAAGATTCCGCCAAAAATGCAAGCAAGAGCCTGAAGCTAGCTTCTGCCTGGATAAGGGGTAAATACTTCGAAGAGCTCATCGACATAGCAAAATCTAAAAACCTAGATATACAGATAATACTAAGAGCAAGCGAGATAAAGGATTCTGAAATAACGGATGCGAGAGTTTTTAGAAAAATAAAAGAAGCAGGGGGGCATGTTTACCTTTGCGATAGATTACACGCCAAGTTTTTAATAATAGACGAAAGCAAGGTTGTTCTGGGCTCGGCTAACTATACAGATAGCGGACTATCTGACATATCCACGGGAAACATAGAGGTAGGGGCCCACTACAGCGAAGACCCAGCTCAGGTAAAGCAAGCTATTGATTACTTTGAGAAAATCAAAAATGAATACTCTTACCCGCTAAAAAAAGACCTTGTAGGCTTTGTTTTAAACCCGGTGCGCCCGCAGTCTTTTGAGTTTATTTTGCTTGAACCCATAGAGATAAACTCTTATGTGAAAGTAGATGAAGACGGAGAGGTTCTTGGGAGAGTAAGTAGCATATATTCATACAACACAAGCTTCTTTGCAAACCCTTTTTCTTCCAGGGAGTCAGAGGTTCTTGCCCCTATTTCAGACTTTAAAAAAATATTCTCAAACTCAAAAGATCCAGACTGGAGAAAGTTTGCAATCTATTCTTACCTTAATTCAAATTCAGGCATTGTGGAAATAGCCACGGTGGAAGTAGTTGGAAAACTCAAAGATTCCAAGTTAGATATGCCCCAAAGACCTTTTGAGGCAGGAAAGCCAGTATATAAAGCTTCAGAAAAATCCCTTGAAGAGGCTCTTAAAAGCAACTCTTCCGGGTTTAAGATGGAAAAACCCATTCCGATTGGAAAGTTAAAAAACTCAGATACAAAAGTCTACTTTGATGCAAGCGAGGTTCTAAAGAGGCATCTATTAGTTGTTGGCACAACAGGCTCTGGCAAAAGCTACTTTGTTAAAAAGAAACTAATACCAGAGCTATCAAAAACCATAGAGGACTTGCAAATAATTGTTTTTGACGCCCATGGGGAGTATTATGAGGAAATATCTCCATTGCAAAGCGCCCAATTAATAACCTTTGAAGAGTCTCTGTTTCCTGTATACGCAGAGCAGGTGCAGGAACTGATTAAAGAAGCAGGGTTTGCAAGACTTGTTACCGGAAACTCCAACCTCGCAAGAGACAACAGTTCCATGCTGGAAAAGTACATAAGACCATCAGTGCAGAGCTCTGAGCTATGCAAGAGAAGCCTAGAGGAGATATTAAATGAGCTAAAAGTAGAAGACGAAAAACAAAAAACAAAGAAATCAAAAGATCAGGATAACCATACAGACATAGAAGTGGAAGAACCAGAGCGAATAAAAGAACAAATAAATAATCTACTGAAAGAACTTTACGGGGAAAATGCGCTCAGCAATCAACAACAAACCTGCGATAAGATAAAAGCATTAATAAACTCAGACAAAAAGATAGTAATAGCTGACTTTTCCCGGCTTACAGACCCGGAAACAAGAACAAACATAGCAGGTCTTGTCCTGAGTAAAATTTTCAACAACAATAAAACAAACAGAAAGAGAAGATTGGTAATAATTGAAGAAGCCCATAACTTTGCCCCTGAGAGAGGTTATGGCGATACATCCTCTGGCAAAGAAAACCTTTCTCTAATAATGATTAGAAAAATAGCATCGGAGGGCAGAAAGTTTAATCTCGGGCTGGCGGTGATAACTCAAAGACCAGCGCAGGTAAGCAAGTATGTTCTATCTCAATTAAACACTCAGGTTCTTTTCAGAATAGTAAACTCAAGCGACCTTGAGACGCTAAAGACATTTATAGAGCAAGCCAGAGAAGATTTAATAAGCGGTCTATCTTCTTTAACAACTGGAAACGCCTTAATATCCGGCACTGGAGTCCCCTTTAGCACATTTTTTGAGGTGGTATGCCAAGATAGCAAGCAGGATACAAAAGCACCTGATCATATGGCCTAAACCGATAAACGACTCTTATAGCTAGGCTTAGCATAAAAAATATAATTAATATCATATGAGAGCTATAATTAATATCATGAGAGTGGAGGAGGTCAAAACCAGGTTTGAGAAGTTTCTCAGGCAAAAGGGCTTTAAGGTAACCAAAGGAAGGATAGACCTTGTGGACAAGGTAGCATCTTATGGCTCTCACTTTGAGATAGAGGAGCTCGTTCGCTGGATTTCAAATCAGGAAAACGGCTCTTTTGCAAGTCGCTCCACCATTTACAGAACCGTAAGACTGTTGCAGGACTTTGGCGCAATAAGAGAGGTCATAAAACTTGGCAACAGAACCATATACGAATTCGTTGCAGGAAAGCCACACCACGAACATCTGGTATGTGTGCAATGCGGAAAAATCATAGAGTTTAACCACCAGGACATAGAGGAGCTCCAGGAAAAAGTCTGTGAAGAATACGACTTTTTGCCACTAAACCACAGACTTGAGATATTTGGCATATGCTCTGATTGTAGAAAGAAAGACCGTGAAAATAACTGAACTAACTCAAAAACAGATAGAATTTCTTAAAAATGTGTTTGAAGAAGATAATTTAGATATAACCCAAGACCTCGAGGCATTTTTAAACTCAAAAGGTTGCAAACTTTACAGATGCAAAAGCTGTGGGGTTATGGTCTTTCACGACAATTATGAGTTCTGGAATCTATCTGAATGCTGTGACGATAACTCAAAACTCGTAGAAGACGGACTTTTATGCGAAGTTTGCTATTCAAGAACTTACGAAAACTTCAAAAGCTGGGTCTTTTTCAGACCTTCTCATTTTAGGGCAGTGGACTTTAGACTACCAAAAAGAGCTGAAGATGCCTCAGCTGAAGGACCTTGAAGAGGTAAAGCAGTTTATAGCAAAGACTTCAGAAACCACCTCAATTTATGTTGGCTGTGATTCAAGGCAGGTAAAGTCAGACACCGTTTTTGTATCGGTGGTTGTTATCCACATAGACTCCTCCAGAGGCGCAAAGATCTTCTGGAAGGTAGAAAGAGTAAGAAGAATTCGCTCTCTAAGGCAGAGACTTTTAGAAGAGGTAAGCAGAGCTGTATTTTTAGCGCTTGAGATATCGCAAGTAGTCGGCAACAGACGCTTTGAAGTTCATCTTGACATAAATCCAAGTCCACAGCATAGCTCAAGCATCATCTTAAAAGAAGCCATAGGATTTGTGCTGGCTCAGGGCTTAAAACCGGTTGTAAAGCCCCATTCAATAGCGGCTTCAACGGTCGCGGACTACATCACTGCAAAATATTGAGCTTTTCAAGGCTATCAAGGTCATAAAAGAGCATAAAAAGCCTCTCAACACCTATTGAACAGCCCGCACACTCAGGCAAATCTCTGCAAAGTTTGAAAAACTCCTCGTCGACTTTAAGGTCTTTTGCAAAAACTCTTGCACGCCTAAGGAGCTCCTCAGGGTCTCTTTCCTCGCTCCAGCCATTTGCAAGCTCTATGCCTTTTAAATAAACCTCAAATCTCTCCGCTTTTGAGTTTGAGATTTTTGCATAAGAACCCGCCTTCGGCGGAAAGTCAAAAACCGCAACTGCGCCCTCAAAGCCCAGAAAACTCTCAAGCTTTGCATAAAGCCCGTAGAAAGCCTCATCCCAGGATAGAGCATCAATACCCAGATCTCTTGCGCTCTTTATGAGTTTATCCTCTCTTTCAGAGAGTTCTATCTTTAGATATTTATAAAAAGCCTCCTCAAGGCTAATTGAGCCATAAACTTTAAAGCCCAGAAACCCAAGAAGGTCAAAAACTTCCTCAATCAAATCCCTGTAGTTTGCCCCAACTTTATACCACTCAAGCATCGTAAATTCAGTAAGATTTCTCCTGCCACACTCTGAGTTTCTAAAAACGCGCGCAATCTGGAAAATACTCTGTTTTAAACTGACCAGAAGTTTCTTCATAGCAGGCTCAGGGGAGGTATGTAGCCACATAAGTTTTTTCTTTCCGCAATGACTCACCTCAACATATAAAGGCTCTACATTGAGGTCAATGTTTGGATACTCGTAAAGATAGGGGGTAAAAACCTCCAGATATCCCCTTGATGCAAAAAACTCTCTTAGAGTTAAAATCAGCTTTGAAAACTCTCTTTGCATCTTTACTTGGGGAGAGCGACGGGATTCGAACCCGCGACCCGTGGATCCACAGTCCACTGCTCTACCAGCTGAGCTACGCTCTCCTTAAGATTAGAAATTATCAAGCGCGCTAACGCGCAAAGTCAAGACCTACTTTACAACTTCCCACTCGCTAATTAGCTGATTGCCCCTTTTGAAGTGAGAACGCAGGCGAAATCTTGCAGGCACCTCAAGGCACTTACCTCCAACAAGCGAAGGCACATCCTCACCGCCTACGACCACAGAAAGATGAATAAGTCTAAGCTCATCAACAAGTCCAAGACGAAATAGCTCGTAATTTAAAAGCGCACCGCCCTCTACCATAAGGCTCTTAAAGCCCATTTGATAGAGCATTCTAAGAAGGAGCTCAATGTCAACCTTTTCTTCGCCTAAAATCAAAACATCAGAGCAAACCTCTTTTAAAGCTCTTATTCGCTCAATTGGAGCTCTTTTTGAAACTGCAATATATGTTGGCGCATCGGGGGAAAAGATATTTGCATCAAGAGGTATATCGCCGGTAGAACAAGGGACCACGCGCGCCGGGTTTTTACCCTTTACAAACCTGACAGTTAGACTCGGGTTATCAATTCTTACGGTTTCACAGCCGACCATTATCGCATCAACCTTTGCGCGAAGCTCGTGAAGGTATTTAAAACCCTCCTCGTCCATGGAGCTCATAAGCAGTTTGCTGGAAGTGCCCCTACTTAAGGTAAGCTTTCCGTCAAGACTTATTTCAGAAACCACAAGCAAATATGGCCTCATGAGTGCCTTAAAATATAAAAAATTCTCTGGCTGAGAGAAAGAGAACTAAATAAAAACACCAGAAAAATCCCAGCTTCCAGGGCAGAGAAGAGTTTAAAGCCTTCTAATATGCCACAGAGGATAATCAAAATGTGTGTCTCCGGTCTTCCAAAAAACCCAACAGACTCTAGCCTCTCTTTAAGAGAGGCAGATATCTCTGAATGAGAAAGTGGCTTTAAAAAGGAGTGAATGGTGGATGAGCATATTGCACCAAGGGCAACAAAGTCGTGAGAGTAGGATAGACCTATACAACCAAGGACGAAAATGTCAACTACTTTGTCAACGCACCAGTCAAGAATTGCGCCAAAGCCAGAGGTTTTTGAAGAGAGCCTTGCCAGCTCCCCATCCGAGAGGTCAAAAATTCCGCATAGAAGAAGAAAAAAAGAGCCAAAAACAGGCTCACGAAAGTAGAAAAAAAGCGCACTTATAATGCCAGAGCCAAGCGAAAGCAGGGTTATAAAGTTTGGATGCACGCCAAGCTTAAAAAACAAAAAGGCAGGCGCAAGGTAGAACTTTTTAAGGCTTTCACGCCTTGAAGTGAGGTTCATTTAAGGTCTTTTGAAGTAATCCAGGGCATCATCGCGCGCAGAGATTTGCCTACCTTTTCAATTTCGTGCGCCTCATCGGCTTTCAAAAGGGCATGATATACAGCTCTTGAGCTTTGATTTTCCAAAACCCACTCTCTTGCAAAAAGGCCTTTTTGAATTTGCTCTAGAATTTGCTCCATTACAGGTTTTACTGCCTTGTATATCATTTCGCCTCTTGTGACATCGCCGTATTTGGCAGTGTCTGATATTGAATATCTCATGCCTGAGATACCAAACTGGTAAATAAGGTCTACAATCAGCTTTAGCTCGTGCAGGCATTCAAAATAGGCAACCTCTGGCTGATATCCTGCTTTTACAAGGGTTTCAAAGCCTGCCTTTATAAGGGCAGTTGCCCCACCGCAAAGAACTGCCTGCTCGCCAAAGAGGTCTGTTTCTGTCTCTTCTTTGAATGTAGTTTCTATAACCCCTGCGCGAGTGCATCCAAGTCCCTTGGCATAAGAGAGAGCAACATCAAGGCATTTGCCGGAGGGATTTTGATAAATTGCAACCAGAGCAGGAACGCCTTTGCCCTCTTCAAACATCCATCTAACCAAATGCCCGGGCCCTTTGGGAGCTACCATAAAAACATCCACATTCCTGGGAGGAACTATCTGTCCAAAGTGGATGTTAAAGCCATGGGCAAAAGCCAGAGTTTTGGACTCATTTAGATGAGGCTCTACAGCCTCTTTGTAAAGCCTTGGCTGGATGCTATCAGGGGTTAGAAACATTATAATGTCTGCTCTTTTTGAGGCCTCTTCTGGGTCTAAAACCTCAAAGCCATCAGATAGAGCCTTTGACCTTGAAGAGCTCTTTTGAGGAAGCCCTACGATGACTTTGATACCGCTGTCTTTTAAATTAAGAGCATGGGCATGACCCTGGCTTCCATAGCCAAGGATTGCGACCGTTTTATCCCTTAGAAAGTCAAGACTTGCATCCTGGTCGTAATAAATTTTCGCCATAGTTTGCAAATTATAATATCCAGCATGAGAGTTGCGTTTATCTCGCAGGAAGGAGACCTTGGCATCTATAGACACATAAAGGGACTCTTAAGAGAGCTTAGCAAACACTCAATAGAGACAAAAGAGTTTTTTATAAATGAGTCAAACATCAAAAGCGTTGTTGATGAATTTGTAAGTTTTCAGCCGATGTTTAGCCTGGATATAAACGGCACTGGAATACTAATTAGCGAACAGGAGGGTAAAAAAAGCATACTTTCTGATGCTCTTGGATTTGTGCATATAAGTTTGTTTTTTGATGACCCTATATTTTATGCCCCTTCGCTTTATAGCATCAAAGATGCAAACAATTTTATATATTTTTTAACTGACATTAAATACTCTCAAAGTCTTAGCTACATGGGCTTTAACAGAGGGGTTTTATATATGGCTCCTTTTGTGGATGGCTCTATGATGCCGGAAGTTTCTCAAAAAGATATTCCCTTTGTCTTCCTTGGACCTGTTGCAGACCCTGAGCTGATTTTAAAAGAAATAGAGCCACAGATTCCAAAAGAGTTTTTACCCTTTGCTTATGAACTTTCTGAATATCTATTTAGAAACCCTGAGGCTTTGATTCTTTCCGCAAAGGATTATGTATTGTCTTTATTTCATATAGACTTTCAGGAGCAATACTCAAACTGGGCAAAGGAAAACAGCCTTGAAGAGATTGGTCTTCTCGCAAAGATTGCAACGCTGGCGACTGCCAAAAAGCGCTGGTATATCCTTAGCTTTCTTGAGGGCATGGAGCTTAAAGTCCTTGGACCATATAAAGGCGAGCTAAAAGAAGGGCATGAGCATATAGATATAAAAAACTGGCAAGACGCTCTTGAGGTTTTATCCAGAACAAGGCTTTGCATGATTAGCTTTCCGCATGCGGTCCCTACAGGGATTGGCTTTACACCGCTTGAGGTGGCTTACCTTGGCTGTGCTCCCATGCTGGATTTTAGAATGACCCTGCCCGGGTTTTTTACCCCCGGCGAAGACGTAATTACGTATTTGCCACTTGACAGGGCAGATATAGAGGAAAAGCTCGTTTTTTACCTTGAAAACCCGCAGGAAGCTGAAAAGATAGGTCAAAACGCAAGAAAAACTGTAGAGAAAAACTTTACCCCCTCAGACAGAGCTGAATTTATGGCAAGAGTGATGAACGATATTTTCAGTCAGGCTCAAAAAGCCTGATGTTTATAGGCTTTGGAAGTTTATTAAACGCCTCGCTGGTTTTAACTGGTTCTATCATTGGCTTAATAGCCGGCAAAAGACTGCCAGAGGGGATTATAACCTCAATAAGGGGTGCGATAGGGGTCTTTACCCTGCTTTTAGGAATTGACCTCATAAATAGAGGCGATGCAGACCTGATAAGGGCGTTTTTTTGCCTCTCTTTGGGGGCGATTGTGGGGTGGTTTTTGCGCCGAAAGGCGCGCTTTGAGTTTTCTCAATACGAAAAGGGATTTATAGGGGCGTCTCTTATCTTTAGCGTGGGGCCTCTTACGTTTCTTGGTTGCATCCTTGAAGGCACAAAGGGAGATAGCTCTATTTTGATATCAAAGTCCTTGATGGATGGGTTTTCCGCAATTTTTCTCTCGGCATCTTTGGGGCGAGGGGTTATTGTCTCTGCAGGGTTTGTGCTAATTTTTCAGCTATTTTTGACTTATCTTGCCTTTGTTATGGGGCAGGCTCTAAGCGAGAGGGTTATCTCAAGAGCTCTCTTTGTAGGCGGGGGGCTTTTGATTTTGAGCGCTCTTGATATTCTCGGGCTTGAGATGAAAATAAAGCCAATTGATATGTTGCCCGGGTTTTTGATGTGTATAATCGTGCCTTGATGAAGGTAAAAGTCATAATCATGCCAAGAGAGGGGCTTTTAGATCCGGAAGCAAGGGCCATCCGTGAGCTTTTAAAGCAGAGTGGGCTCGAGGTATATAGCTTGAGGGTTGGAAAGATAGTAGAGCTTGACCTAAGAGACCCCTCTGAGGCAAGGCTGATTGCGGAGAAGTTTTTGGTAAACCCGCTTGTTGAAGAGTTTTTAATAGAATGAGGTTTGGGATTTGTTCTTTTCCGGGTTCTAACTGCGACTATGACACTCTTTATGTCCTTAGGGATTTACTAAAGCAGGATGCAAGAATCGTCGATATCAATAGCCCTAAGCTCTCTGACTTTGACTGCATCATAGTGCCCGGGGGGTTTTCTTTTGGCGACTATTTAAGAGCCGGGCTTATCGCCTCAAGAACCAGCCTTGGCCAGGAGATATATAACTTCGCAAGCAGAGGAAAGCCTGTTATAGGCATATGCAATGGCTTTCAGATTCTTACAGAGCTAAAACTTCTGCCCGGGGCTCTTTTAAAAAACGACCCTTTCAGGTTTGTATGCAAAGCAGTAAACCTCAGGGTAGAGCATACAAACTCTCGCTTTACAAAGCGCTATAGAGACAAAGAAGTCATCAAAATGCCAATAGCGCACTCTCAGGGTAGATATTTTGTAGATGAAAAAAACCTTCAGGAGATGAAATCAAGGTCTTTGATACTCTTTAGATACTGCGGACCACAGGGGGAGATAGATAGCTCTTTTAACCCAAACGGGTCTATAGAGAACATAGCAGGAATTATGAACAAAGAGGGCAATGTCTTTGGGCTTATGCCACACCCGGAGCGAGCTTCAGAAGACATTCTCTCTTTTCGCGATGGGCTTATGCTATGGCATTCGATAATTAGCTGATGTTTTGCAGGGTAAAGAGCTGTAGCTTAATTGGCGTTCAGAGCATCGAGGTTGATGTAGAGATTCATATATCCCCCGGACTTATGCAACTCAACATAGTAGGTCTTGGTGACAAAGCAATCATAGAGGCAAAGGAGCGGGTCAGGTCTGCGCTAAAATCCTGTGGCTTTGAGTTTCCAAAGAGGCGAATAACTGTTAATCTTTCGCCTTCAGAGCTTAAAAAGTCCGGAAGCGTGTTTGACCTTCCTATAGCCACAGGCATTATTGCGCTTATTAAAAACCTTCAAGTCCCTCAGGATGTTGTGTTTTTAGGCGAGCTATCTCTTGACGGAAGCGTAAGAGCCTGCAGGGGCTTACTTGCATATGCCCTTGGGATGCACGAAGCAGGATACAAAAAGTTTGTAATACCTTATGAAAACCTGCAGGATTTTAAAAACATAAAGAGTTTAGAGATATTCCCTCTAGAGCACATATCCGAAATTGAGAGAGTTTTAAATAAAAAAGCGGTCTTTATAAAACCGCCTGATGGTTTGGAAAACTTCCATCAGTTTGCTGGCCCTTACATAAGGGTTTCTCCGCTTACAAGGCTTGCCATGGAAGCGTGCGTCGCAGGTCAGCACCACCTTCTGATGGTTGGACCCCCAGGAAGTGGCAAAAGCACCATCGCAAGGGCTTTAAAAGATCTTTTGCCGCCACTTTCAACTGAAGAAGCCCTTGAGGTAACAAGAATCTATAGCGCCTGCGGTATAAACTCAGGTGGACTGATTTACGAAAGACCCTTTCGCGCACCCCATCATAGCGCCTCGGATGTGGCTTTGGTAGGTGGGAGCTCTCAGCCCCAGCCGGGTGAGGTTTCGCTTGCCCACAGGGGCATTTTGTTTCTTGACGAGCTTGCGGAATTTAGCAGAAAGTCTCTTGAAGCTCTTCGCCAGCCCATGCAGGAAGGTCAGATACATATCTCAAGAGCAGAAGGCAAAGCGACCTTTCCCGCAAGGTTCACCCTGGTTGCTGCCACCAACCCCTGCCTTTGCGGAAACTACCAAAACCCCAACAAAAGGTGCGTATGCACGCCAAATGCCATAAAATCATACCAGTCAAAAATCTCAGGGCCTTTACTGGATAGATTTGACATAGTAATATGGATAAATAACCCCAATGGTAGCGGAGAGATGCCCTCAAAAGAGCGCATACATAATGCCCTTATGGCTCAAAGCAAAAGATCCGGGGAAAAACTGACATTTAACGCCCATCTTGATACAAACGAGCTCAAAAAGCACTGCAAACTCTCACAAAAGTGCGAAGATATTCTTCTAAAATTAACCAGAGCGCGCGCGCTTTCAGCGCGCGCAGAAGAAAAACTGATAAAACTCTCAAGGACCATAGCGGACATGGAGCTAAGCGAAAACATCAAGTCAGAGCACCTAGCTCTTGCAATAGCTCTCAACACGCCATGGATGTATTCTTCTACTTTCTGACTTTGGTTTTACTCTCTATAGGGCTATTTTTCCTGCTTGGCTTTTACGGGCGATTTTTTGATAAATAGAAGGGTTAATATTTCTCTTATGATAGACACTCACTGCCACCTTAGCTTGCTTGACTCTGATGAGCTTGAACTTACCTTGAGAGATGGTTCTTTGGAATATTTAATAACTGTTGGATACGACCTTGAGACATCTCAAAAAGCCATAGAGCTCGCAGATAGCAACCAAAAAGTCTTTTGTGCCATTGGCTTTCATCCGCATGATGCAGAGTCCTGCGACATAAAGTGGCTAAAAGAAAAGGCCCTCTCAAGCAAAAAGGTAAAAGCCATAGGCGAAACAGGTCTTGACTTTTATAAAAACTATTCGCCCCCTCACATACAGGAAGAGTCTTTCAGAAAGCACATAAGGCTTGCAAGAGAGCTCGGGCTTCCTCTGGTTGTGCATTCCCGTCAGGCAGATCAGGAAACTTTAAAAATTTTAAAAGAAGAAAGAGCTCACGAAACAGGCGGGGTCATGCACTGCTTTACAGGTTCATATGAGTTTATGATGGCATGCGTTGATATGGGTTTTTACATATCTTTTTCGGGCATTTTAACTTATCCGGGGGCAAAAGAGCTAAGATTAGTCGCTTCAAAAACGCCAACGACCAGAATAGTCATAGAAACAGACTCACCTTATTTACCCCCTCAGCCAAAAAGGGGTCAGAAAAACACGCCGAAAAACCTCATATACGTTGCTGAAGAGCTCTCTAAACTGGTCCCAAATAGCAACCTGGAAGATATCATCAGAATGACATCCCAGAATGCCAAAAAACTCTTCAATCTCGGTCTTGAAAGACCTTCAAACACCATAACTTATGTTATAAACAACAGGCTTTATATAAACCTTACAAACAGATGCAACCTGCATTGCGTATTTTGTCAAAGAGAGCGCGAGCGAGACTTTACTGTTAAGGGTCACTGGGTGTGGCTTGAGAGAGACCCTTCCACTATGGAGATAATTGAGGCAATCAAAGACCCAACTCCTTACGAAGAGGTCGTCTTCTGTGGTTATGGAGAGCCCACTTTGCGCTTTGATACCCTTAAGGAAGTAAGCGCATGGCTTAAATCAAAAGGCGCAAAAAGGGTCAGGGTCGATACAAACGGCCTTATGCTAAGCTTTACACCTAAAGAGCGTCTAAAAGAGCTTAAAGGACTTATTGACATCTGGTCTGTTAGTCTAAATGCCCAGAACGATGAGACTTATAATCTCATTTGCAAGCCCGTAAGGGCTGATACTTTCCATAAAGTTTGCGAATTTATCAAAGAGGCGTTGCAAAATGGCTTTGAAGTCATAGCAAGTGCCGTTGACTATCCGGGGGTAGACATAGATAAAACCAGAGAGCTTGCACTTTCTCTTGGGGCTAAATTTAGAGCCCGCACCTACGGTGCTATAGGCTGATATGGTATTATATACCTTATGATAGATCCAGAAATTTTGGTCTTTTCTATAGTGAAAATGGCAGAGGGGGTAAAGAGCGTCATAGGGGATAAGGGCTCAAAAGCAGTCCTTCGCGACTCTGGCAGGCAAGCAGGTCCAAAAATGTTTGAAAACATAATGGGACATTTTCCCGAAACCTTGGCCCGGGAAGATGCAATACTCAGAAGCTGCGTGCTTATGCAAGAGCTTGGCTTTGCCGAGCAGGTTTTCAAAGAGCAAGGACAGATAATCTTTCACAAAGATGCTTTTACCCATGCAATGGAAGGAGACTTATCTAGCTCACCGCTCATTTACTTCCTGATGGGATTAATTGAAGGCTTTGTGCAATATCTTTCAAAAGAGAAACTCACTCTTGAAGTGCAGGAAGTTAAATCAGGTAGCATAACATTTAAATATTTATGAATGTTGAGGACTTTCCTCTCAACAGAGAGGTTTTTTTTGCAATAAATTCAAGAAGAAGCAAGTTCTTGGACGGGTTTTTTAAAAGGTTTTACCTATTTGGCAAGGGTTGGTTCGGCATTGCACTCTTGCCAGTTATTTATCTTCTTGATAGCTCTCTCGTAATACCTTATATATTTGCTCTTATAATTTGCGGGATAATCGTTGCAGTGCTTAAAAGAATTGTAAGAGCAAAGCGCCCATCCATTTCTTTACAGGGCGTTTATGTGCTTGAAAATCTCAAGCTCAAGTCTTTCCCCTCAGGCGATAGCGCGCTATCTGCAGTGGTTGCAGGAACTTTATTTATGTGCGGACTTTGGCAAGGGCTGATTTATGCTCTTTTAATTGGCTATGGAAGGGTTTATATGGGCGTTCACTACCCTGTTGATGTTGTGGCAGGATGGATAGTAGGAAGTCTGAGTATTTTCTTGAGCGTTTGGCTCTTTGGCTAATTATCCCCCTGGGGTTTTACTTTTTTATCTTTGGTTCCTGGCTCTTTAGCTTTACTTCCCCTGACGAGGGCAGAAATGCAGCTGCAACGATTCATATGCTAAAGACCAAAAACTTTATAGAGCCATACTATAACTGCCTTCCAAGGTTTGAAAAACCGCCGATGCTATACTGGAGTGCAAGTCTTAGTTCTATCTTTTTTGGATTTAACGAATTTAGTGCAAGACTTGTTTCTGGTCTTAGCGCAATTGGGGTTGTTTTTTTGACCTTTCTCATAGGCAAAATCATCTCAAATCGCGAAAGCGCCCTAAAAGGAGCTCTGGTTTTGCTATCAGTGCCACATATGTGGATAGAATCAAGGGCTTTTGTTCCAGAGATGCTCAATACTTTCTTTATCCTGCTTGGGCTTTACTTGTGGCTTTTGAATAAATTTTTAATTGGCTGGGCTTTTATTGGGTTTAGCATGGTTACCAAAGGTCCAGTAGGACCTCTTTTGGCAACTGGCATATATTTTATCTTGAGAAAAGACTTAAAGATTCTAAAGCCAAGAGGCATTGCTATATTTTTGCTGGTATCTATCTGGTGGTATGTCGCAATGGTTTATAGCTTTGGATTTGAATATCTCTACAGGTTTTTTCTCTTTGAAAATCTTATGCGCTTTACAGGCGCAAGAGAGGTCCATCCTGCCCCTGTTTACTATTATCTGATAGTTTTAGCACTTGCTTTTGTATGGTTTTTGCCAGCTCTTAAGAGTTTTGGAAAAAATCGCGACGGGCTTTTTAGTCTTTTGCTGTGGGCTATATTTGTTGTGGGGTTTTTTACAATTGCTCAAAACCGTCTTCATCACTACATATTACCCTCTTATCCCGCAATAGCGCTGATAATCGGTCTATCCATCTCGTGGGATTATCTAAAGAGAGTCCTTGTTTATTCCGGGCTTTTGCTGGGTTTTATGATTTTGCTATTGCCAAAGGTGGAAAATCTTCGCTTTACAAAGCTCGTTAGAGAGTCTCTTGCTGGCGAAAATAGCGAGATTTATTTTTACAAATCAGAAAACTCAGCTGTTGTTTTTTATCTCAGTAGATGCATAAAGAGCGTTGAAAACCCTTCAGGGCTTGTAATCACAAAGTCAAAGGAGCTGGAAAAGAGCTGTCGGCTAAAGCTGCGCGGTAGAGAGTTCGATGGTGTTTATTACCTTTTTGAGTGTTGAGTTATACTAAAATTTCAAGTGAGAGCCTGGATAAAAAAGATAGTAGTAGAGGGGTTTAAATCCTATGGCAAACAGAGGCTGGAGATTCCTCTGGCGCCTGGCTTTCTGGCGATAGTTGGTCCAAACGGAGCAGGAAAGTCAAATATAGGAGACGCAATATCTTTTGCTCTTGGTATAGCAAGCGCAAGAGCGCTGAGGGCAAAAAACCTTTCGTATCTTATATATTCAAAAGGGTCTGATAGAGCCAATCATGCACTGGTGGAGGTGCACTTTCATAACGAAGGGCTCTTTGAACTTGGGCAAGAGGTCGTTATCTCTCGCAAAATAGACCACGAGGGGCGCTCAGTTTTTAGGGTAAATGGCGCAGGCGTTCGCGAAAGGGATCTTTTAGAGCTTTTATCAAAAGCAGGCATTTACGAAAATGGCTACAATGTGGTTTTGCAGGGCGATGTTGTGCGATTTATCAAAATGAGCCCTGTAGAGAGAAGAAAGCTAATTGAAGAAATAGCAGGCATAGGAGAATACGACCAAAAGCGCAGCAAAGCACTGGAAGACCTTGGGGAAGTCGAGGTAAAACTAACGCAATTAAAAACCCTTCAGGAAGAGCTAAAAACCCAGCTCGAGCGCCTTGAAAACGAATTAAATGTTTTAAATACCCATAAAAGGCTTTTGGAAAGAAAGTCCGGACTTGAATATCTGCTTCTTGAGAAAAAACTAAGCTCTCTAAGAGAAAAAATTCAGGAAACTCTAGACTCTATCGAAGAGAAAGCTCAGGAAGCAGAGAAGACTGAATCTGAGTTGTCAGAGCTCAAAGCTCAAATATCAAATCTCGAGTCGGAGCTAAAGAAGCTAGAGGGGGAAATCCTGCCCTTTGGGGAACATCTGGGAAGACTTGGTCAAATGCTTGAAAGTCTCGAATCCAGAGAAAACCAGCTAAATACTGAAATAGAGTCTACAAATAGGAATATAAATTCTCTTCAACTTGATGCAACATCGCTAGAAGATCAATTAAAACAAAAAAAGCAACAGCTAGAGCAAAAGCAAACAGATCTTGGTAAGTTAAAAAAGGAGTTTAAAGAACTTAGAGAAAAATTCGATCAAGAGCTAAAGACGCTTCTTGAAAAGGAAAATATCTTCTCAAACACACTCAGTGAGCTGGAAAAGTTAGAATCTCTCCAGCAAGAACTTCAGTCAAAACTTTCTGCAGGTCGCTCCAATCTTGAAAAGCTAAAAACAGAACATAGCAATCTTTTAAATAAACTCAAAAGCACCTCTTCTGAGTTAGAGAACTTAAAAACCCAGGAAATAGAGCAAAAGAAAGTCCTTGGAGAATACACCAAAACAATATCTGAGCTTGAAAAAAGCCGTTCTCAAACCAATTTAGAGCAACTAAAAACCAAGAAGCAGAAAGTCTATAATGAAATTAAAGAGCTTGAATCCGAGCAAAACAAACTTATAGAGGAAATATCGACCTTAAGACTAAAACTCAAAAACGCCTCAGAAGACATACAGATATTTGATGGAATAAGTGGCGTTTTTGGACGATTTAGAGATCTAATTAGTCTAAAAGACAGCATATATGCAAAGGCAGTTGAGGTTGCCGCAGGGAGCAGGATGTCTTATATAGTCGTGGAAAACGAAGATGTCGCGAGGCTTTGCATAAGTCGCTTGAAAGAGTCTTCTCTGGGTCGTATGAGCTTTATCCCCCTTAACCGCATTAAAGATACCAAAATTCCCTCATCCTTGCCCAGAATAAAAGGCGCAATAGACTTTGTAGTAAACTTAGTGGAATTTGAAAAGCGCTTTGAGAAAGTTGCAAAATTTGTATTTGGAGATACGATTCTTGTAGAGACCTTTAGCGATGCAAAACTTGCACCTGCGGGGCTATATCGAATCGTAACGATTGAGGGGGAACTGTTTGAAAAAACGGGTATCATCTCGGGCGGATTTATAAGCGAGCGCTCAGAATTAAGCAGGGCATTTTACGCTCAGGAGCTTAAAAGACTGGAAGAGAAGCTAGAATCTATTAGAAATGAAATAGACCACAAAAAGCAGGAATTTAACAACCTATCCACTCAAATAATCTCAGCAGAAGCTCTGGAAAGCGTCAACAAAAGAGAAATAAAAAACCTTCAACAATCGGCAGAAAAGGCCTTTAACTCAATCAAAGAGATTCAAAAAAAGATAAGCAGTGCAACCTCTTACATAGAAAACCTAAATAGGTCAATAGAAAAAACTCAGACAGAGATAAAAACCGCAGAAGAAAATATTAGCTCTATAGAAAATCAAATCTCAACTCTTCTGACAAGAAAAATGAACATATTACAGGAAATTCAGAATTCAGGCCTTGAAAATATAAGAAAAAGAAGAGAAGAAATCTCTTCCATACTGGAAGAGAAAAATAACTCTATCCAGAATCTGGAAAAAGAAATTTTAATAAAGACTGGCGAAGTGTCAAATCTGGAGCTAAAATATACCGGAATTTTAAACTCCATCAAAGAATCCACTCAAAAGCTACTTGAGCTTGAAAAGGAGCTAGAAGACAAAAGAGCTCTCAAATTGCAAAAGCAGATAGAGTTAAACTCTCTGGGTTCTGATTTTTATAATTTAAAGACTCAGAAAGACAGTATAGAGACAAATCTCAATAAAAAGCGATCCTTATGCGGCATTGCTGAGTTAAAGCTACAGCAACTCAAAAACGAAGAGCTTAATCTAAAATCAGAACTGCAAAAGTTAAAAGAAGAGGAATCAAACATCAGCCTGTCCATACAAAATCTTAAAAAACCAGCGGAAGAAGGTCTTGATAAACTCTCCCAGTCACAGATCGAAAAGGAGATTAAAAAACTCTCCCTTGAACTAGAGAAGCTAGGCAACATAAACTTTAAAGCCGAGGAAGATTATCAGGAGGTCAAATCAAGATTTGACGAGCATAGCTCAAAATTAGACAAATTAAATTCAGAGAGGAAAAGCATCCTATCCCTGATAGAAGAAATAGATTCAAAAAAGTTAAAAACTTTTATCAAAACATTTAACGCCATAAATAGAAACTTTAAAAAGATTTTTGCCGAGCTATCCCCCGGCGGTCAGGCGTTTTTAACTCTTGAAAGAGAAGACGACCCTTTTTCAGGCGGGGTGCAAATGATGCTAAAGCCAAGGGGTAAGCAGGTGCAGTTTCTTGATGCAATCTCCGGGGGAGAGAAAACTTTAGGGGCTCTTGCTCTAATTTTTGCAATCCAGGATTATAGACCCTCTTGCTTTTATTACTTTGACGAGGTAGATGCACATCTTGATGAAGCAAACGCAAAAACTGTAGCAAAACTTATAAGTCAACGCTCTCAAAATGCGCAGTTTATAGTAGTGACCTTAAGAGAGGTACTTGCAAGTTATGCTACAAAAGTCATCGGAGTGAGTGCAAGAGAGGGGGTCTCCAGGGTCTTCCCCGTGGAGAACCCGGCCGCAGCTAGGTTTGCTTGAAAATCACTTCTTCTAGCTTTTCCCTGGCTTTTACAGGCCTAAGAGCCGGCTTGCCCTCTGATACAAAAACTTCCACCATCTCTACATCAGATAGAGAACCTCTTAGGAGCTCTTCTGCAAGCAAATCCTCTACATTACGCTGAAGCGCTCTTTTGACGCTCCTTGCGCCATACTCTGGCCTATATTCGTTGTCTATCAGCCAGTTGACAAAACTCTCGTCAAAGCTAACCTGCACGCTCCACTCAGAGAGGTTTTTATTAACATCTTCGAGCATAAGATTGATGATTTTTGAAACATCCTCTCTCTGGAGAGGTTTATAGATGATGATTTCATCGAGTCTGTTTAAAAACTCTGGATTGAAGGCTTTTTTAACCTGCTCGAGCACATTTTTCTTCATCTGCTCATAGTCAAGCATGCCAAACTTTTTCTCAAAGCCCATGTTTGAACCCTGAGTGATAAGTCTTGCACCAAGGTTTGAGGTCAGGATAATGATGGTATTTGAAAAATCAACGGTTCTACCGCTTGCATCCGTTAATCTACCATCATCAAAGACCTGCAGAAAGATATTAAAAACATCCGGATGAGCTTTCTCAATCTCGTCAAATAAAAGCACTGAATAGGGTCTTCTCCTTACCCTCTCTGTTAGCTGACCTCCCTCTTCGTAACCTACATACCCCGGGGGCGCGCCAACGAGCCTTGAAACAGTGTGCTTTTCCATATACTCAGACATGTCAAATCTAGTTAGAGCCTCTTCTGAACCAAAAAGATATTCAGCAAGAGCCTTTGCGGTCTCGGTTTTGCCAACTCCAGTTGGACCAAGAAAGAGAAAAGTGCCTATGGGTCTGTGCCTACCTTTTAGACCAACCCTTGAACGCCTTATTGCACGGGCTATTGCCTTTATTGCCTCTTCCTGACCTACTACTCTTTTGTGCAATTCTTGTTCGATGTTTAGAAGCTTTTGCATGTCGCTTTCGTGGATTCTCCTTAGGGGAATGCCAGTCCAGACAGAAACCACCTCCGCAACATCTTCCTGAGTAACCTTAGGGCGCGTTGCGGTCATTTCCTGCTTCCATCTTGCTTTTAAACTCTCAAGTCTTGCACGAAGGCGTAGCTCCTCGTCGCGGAGTTTTGCAGCTCTTTCATAATCCTGGGAGTTGGCAGCCTCTTCTTTTTTGACCTCTAGACTTTTAATCATATCTTCAAGCTCTTTCAGCTCCGGGGGCAATTTATAGGCTCGAAGCTTTACCAAAGAGCCGGCCTCATCCAGGACATCAATTGCTTTGTCAGGCAGATTACGCTCGGTTATGTAGCGCTCCGCAAGCTGGACAGATTTTTCAACGGCCTCGACTGTATATTCAACATTGTGAAACTCCTCAAACTTTGACTTTAGACCAAAGAGAATCCTGATAGCATCTTCCTGAGACGGTTGCTCTACTATAACTGGCTGGAATCTTCGCTCCAAGGCTCCGTCTTTTTCGATGTATTTTCTATATTCATCAAGAGTCGTTGCACCTATTACCTGAATTTCACCTCTGGCAAGCGGGGGCTTTAGCATATTCGAAGCATCTATAGACCCTTCTGCAGAACCTGCGCCTATTAAGGTGTGAATTTCGTCTATAAAAAGTATTACATGCGGCGCTTTTTCAAGCTCTTTGAGAATGTTTTTTAAGCGCTCTTCAAACTGACCGCGGTATTTTGTGCCTGCAACCAAAGCTGCAAGGTCAAGGGCAACCACCCTTTTGGTTTGCAAAGGTTCAGGAACCTGACGGGCTGCTATTCTCTGGGCGAGTCCCTCTACTATCGCGGTTTTACCAACGCCTGGGTCACCTAGCAAAACCGGGTTGTTTTTCCTTCTCCTTACAAGAATCTGAATGACCCTTTCGATTTCTCTCTCCCTTCCAATCACAGGGTCTAACTTGCCCTCTCTGGCCATCTGGGTTAGGTCTCTTGAGAATCTATCAAGGTTTGGCGTAGGGGCGTGCTTTGCACTTTCCTGAGGCGGAAGCTCGCCAAGGATTTGCAAGAGCTCTCTTCTTACAGAATACTCATCCAGTCCAAAGCCTCTTAAAACCCTTCCGCCAAGGCCTGTCTTTTCGCGCACAACACCAATAAGCAAATGCTCAGGACCCACAAACTGATGGTGCAGGATTCTCGCCTCTTCTACTGCAAACTCCAAAACCCTTTTCGCATCAGGGGCAAAGAGTATCTCCCCTGAGTGGTTTCCTTTTGTAATCTGGCTTGTGATTGCCCTCCTGACTTTATCCACTGTAAGACCAAAGCGGGATATAACCAAAGAGGGAAGGTCTTCTTCTTTTATTAAAGATAGAAGTATGTGCTCGCTCCCTAGGTATGTATGGCCAAGCTCCATGGCCTCCTCTCTTGCTTGCAGGATAACCTGTCTTGCCTTGTCGGTGAACTTCTCGAACATGGTTTATTCCTCCTAAAATATTAAGATAAGGCAAGGAGTTAAGATGCCAACCTCTTTGGCAAACAAATACAGACCAAAGAAGTTTTCAGAGGTCGTAGGTCACTCTCATGTCGTAAAAATTTTAAAAACCTCCGCGGAGCGACTTAAGGTATCAAACGGCTATATCCTCACCGGTCCAAGAGGCACTGGCAAAACGACCCTTGCAAGGCTCCTTGCAAAAGCCCTTAACTGCCTAAGTCCCCAATCAGGAGAGCCATGCGGGATATGCGAAAACTGCACATCCATAGAGCGCCAGAGCTTTCCGGATTTAATAGAGCTAGATGCCGCGTCAAACAGGGGCATTGACGACATAAGAGCTCTTCGCGAAGGCTCACAATATCTGCCCATAAAGGGCAAATATAAGGTCTTTATTCTGGACGAGGCTCATATGCTAACCAAAGAGGCTTTTAATGCGCTCTTAAAGACCCTTGAAGAGCCACCAAGCAAAACCCTTTTTATCCTCTGCACCACAGAATACGAAAAGCTTCCGCCCACGATAGTCTCTCGCTGTCAGAGATTTTTTCTAACTTCTCCTGAGCCAAAGCTGATAAAAGAGCACCTAATCAAAGTCTGCAAGCAAGAGAACATAGACTTTGAAGAAGAAGCCCTTATGCAAATAGCACTTTTAAGCGATGGCGGAATCAGGGACGCTCTTTCGATTCTGGAGCAAGTAAGCATCATGGCTCCAAAAGTGACAAAACAGCTCCTGGAAGAAGCCCTTGGCTTTGTATCACTCTCAAAAGTCAGGGACTTTATAAAGCTCCTCCTTAACTCAAATGTGGACGAGGCTCTTTTGGAACTAAGAAACCTCTATAGAGCCGGGTTTAACCTCCAGCGCTTCTGGCTAGACCTTGAGACAGAAATTCACAATATGCTACTTTTCAAAGCACTCAAAGAGCCAAAAAAACTCCTAAGGGCAGATAGCTTCTATGAGAGCCAGGATGTTCCTATCGAGGCACTTTTATATTTAGAAAAATTAATCCAAAGCGCGCGCCAAGAGGCGCGCGGAAGAGACCCGCTTTTAGCATACGAAACCGCAATAATAAAAACCCTCATAGTCAAGGAGATTCTTCCCATATCAAAACTCTTTCAAAACATAAGCTACACTGAAGACATTATGGAAAAACTTCAGAAAAACCTTGATCCGCAGCTTTTTAACCTGCTAAAGACAGTAAAAAGAGAAGAAAAACCAGATAAAATAACATTTTATTTACTTGGCGGGGAATTTTCAGAAAAGGACATGCAGAAAATCAAATCAGTAGACCCAAGGATAAACTTTGAAATCATAAAAGAAGACAACGAATACAAAGAAATGGTCAGAAAGGAATTTGACGCAAAAATAATAACAGATGAGAGCAAAGGTTATACTTCTTGAGGTTCAAAAGCGTCAGATAGGACTCCTAAACGCACTCTTTGACGGGGCTGGAAGATATGCAATCATAAGAACTCCAGAAAACTCTCAGAATATGGTATATGTAATATCAACGCCGGACACATTTGATAAAGCGATGGAGCTTATAGATAGCTTTTCTAAAATCGTAGATATAAAAGTCCTTGGTGAAGCAAAAGACATCTCTATAGGTTAAAAGTTGGGTCTTATTAGAAAGTCTCTGTCGTTTTCCCTCGCAGTAGGCATATCAAGAGCTCTTGGATATTTAAGAGACCTTGCCATTGCTTACCACTTTGGGGCTTCTTATATAAGCGATGCTTTCTTTGTGGCTTTTAGAATTCCAAACACATTAAGAAGAATCCTCGGGGAAGGCGGGCTCAATGCCGTAATAGTGCCTATTTTGGTAAGGCGAAAAGAATCAGGCAATGAGAGAGCTTTTGCAAGCTCGGTGCTTTTTTATCTTGGGCTTTTGAGCTTGATCCTTAGCGCCCTTGGGGCGATTTTTGCTAATGTGATTGTCAAAACAATTGCGCCCGGCAAGGGCTCTGAAGGGCTTGAGATTGCAACATATCTAACGCGCTTTTGTTTTAGTTATGTTTTTTTTCTAACAGTTGGCTCAATAGCGGGGGCGGTTTTAAACTCAAAGGGGAAGTTTTTTGTCCCTGCAAGCGCCCAGGGGGTTTTTAACCTGATTTTTGCCCTTGTCATCACTTTTGGTGCAAAAGACCTTGGAATAGATGCCCTTGCAATAGGGGTTTTCCTTGGGGGGCTTTTTCAGGCTCTTTTTCAGCTATTTAGCGCAAGAAAAGAGATATACCTAAATACTTACATAGACAAAGATTTAAAAACTGTTTTTAAAAACCTAACTCCTGCCCTTCTTGGCTTTGGGGTTTCGCAAATATCCATTTTTGTGGATACTTTTATGGCTTCTTTTTTAAAAGAAGGTGCAATTTCTTATCTTTATTATGCAAACAGGATATTTCAATTGCCACTCGGGATGGTCTCTGCCGGGGTTGCAACGGTTTTGCTCTCGATGCTGTCAGAAGAGAGGATGCAAAAAGAAAACCTGAACCTTGGTATAAGACTGGTTGTGCTTATATCTCTTCCTGCAACTTTCGGGCTATTTTTGCTATCTTTCGAAATCATAGAGCTACTTTTCTTAAGAGGGAACTTTACATCAGAAGATGCATACATTGCAGGTAAGGTGCTTCAGATATACTCTCTTGGGCTTATCTTTTTCTCTATCCAGAAAGTTATTGCAAGTCTTTACTTTGCCAAAGGTAGATTAAAGACTGCGCTGACTGTGTCTATTTTAAGCGTCTTTTCAGAAGCTTTTGCCGGGTTTTTGTTTGCTTTTTACTTTGGTATGGGCATTTATGGGCTCGCTCTTGGAAATTTTGTGTCGTCTTTGGTTGGATTTTTGGCCTCTATTGCCTTTGGCGCTTATAGATTAATTAGCTTAAAACTCCTCTATGGGGGGTTTATCAAGGCTCTTATTTCAAGCTCAGTTATGAGCGTCTTTATTCTGCTTATAAAGCCAGAGGGCAAAAGCCTGGCTTTTGAAGTTCCTTTGCTTGCAGGGATTTACTTTTTGAGCTTGCTAATTTTGAGAGAGAGAGTTGTTTTTTCTGGAGTTAAAAAGCTTATATATGCGAGAGACCCTTCTTGAGGCTTCGTTTTTGTGAATGACACCTTTTGAAGCGGTGTGTTGAATGACGCTAACTACCTGCGGGAGGTATTTATCAGCATCTTCAAGCTTTCCCTCAAGGACTAGCTTGCGAAAGTTTCTTATATAAGTTTTCATCCTTGATAGATGCTGGCGGTTGCGAACCTTTCTCCTTTGGTCTCTTCTTGCTCTTTTGATAGATTGGCGGGTATTTGCCATTAAATCACCTCCGGTGTAGAATTTTACACCAAAGGAGGGAAAGTCCATGGGCGAGATGATAAATGTTGGCAACATAAGCGGTTATCTTGCAAAGCCAAAAGAGAGCATAGGGGCAGTTATAGTTATCCACGAGTGGTGGGGACTGGTAGAGCATATAAAGTCAGTTTGCGACAGATTTTCCCAGGAAGGCTTTACAGCCTTTGGAATAGACCTCTATGGGGGAAAAACCGCATCTGACGCGCAAACTGCCTCCAGCCTTATGCAAGAGCTCTTTAATACTCGCCTTGCAGAATCGATGGAAGCAATAAGAGAAGCTGCCAATTTCCTAAAGCGAGAGACGAATAGCAAAGTAGGGATAACAGGATTTTGCTGTGGCGGAACCTGCACCTGGCTTGCGGGGGCAAAACTTGGCGCTGATGTTAGCGCTCTTGTGCCTTTTTATGGGCTTTATAACATCGTAGAAATTGACTTTGCAAAGATAGTTGCGCCGGTTTATGCAATCCATGCGGGTATGGACGAATTTGTAAGCCTTGAGGATGTAACAAAAGCCATCATCAAATGCAACGAAAACTCAATAGACGCAAGGTTTGAAATCTACTGCGGGGTAAATCATGCATTCTTTAACGATTCAAGGCCGGAGGTTTACAAAGAAAGCATGGCAAAAGAGGTCTGGAAGAAGGTGATAGAATTTTTCAAAAAGCATCTTGCATAGTCAAAATCTCAGGCTAATAAGGCTTTTTGGAATAGTAAGTCTTCTTGCGGATTTTACATACGAAGGCGCAAGGTCAATCCTTGCGCCCTATCTTCAAAGCATCGGCGCAAGCGCCTTTTTAATAGGCACAGTAACAGGCTTTGGGGAAGCTCTTAGTTATTTAAGCAGATACTCCTTTGGGGTGATGATAGAGAGGGGGATAAGTCCAAAGAGGCTACTTTTTGCAGGGTATTTTTTAAATTTAAGCGTTGGGCTTTTGGGGGTTTTTCAAAATATCTTTGCGGTCTCTTTTCTATTCTGGATAGAGAGGCTCGGCAAGGCCATGCGCTCTCCTGCAAGAGACATAGTGATTAAAGACATAAGCAAATCCATCGGCTACGCTAGAGGCTTTGGCATTTACGGATTTTTTGACCAGATTGGGGCGCTTTTGGGGCCTTTTTTTGTATACGTTGCTTTTAGTTTGGGTTTTTCCTATAAAGAAGTATTTGCCTCTCTTTCTATTCCTGCGATTTTGTCGCTTTTTGTTCTGTTTTTTGCTCTAAGAGTTTATAAAGATAGTTTTAAAAGGGAGAGCTCTAAAGAAGGGCTATGGTCAGGGGTTTGGGGCTTTGGCTTTTTGCAAGCAGGGGTTTTATCCTTTGGAATAGTGGGAATTGACCTCATTAGAGGAGGTCTTTCCGCAGGTGAGGTCGCTATCTTCTATGCTCTTGGGATGGCTTTTGCGGGCATTGGCTCTTTGATATTTGGTGAGATTCTTTCGCGCTCTTTATTTTATGGCGTTTTGGGGCTTTGCGCTCTTATAGTGGCTACGCCTTTTGGGCTTTTGGGAAGTCAATACATTGATGCCATAGGGGTCATCCTCTGGGGGCTCTCTCTTGGGGCTTTAGAGAGTGTCTCTAAAGTCTTAATAGCCACGAAAGAAGGTGGGGGAAGGCACTTTGGGGCTCTTGAGGGGGCTATGGGTCTTGGGGCTCTTTTTGGGGGAGCCATTCAGGGGGGGTTATACGAATTTTCGCCGAAGGCGGTTTTGGTGTTTTGTATTTTTTTATCATCAGTTGGTGGATTTGGGGCAATCAAGAGCGCATTGACAAGCAAATGAGTGAGAATTATTTTCATTTAAATGAGCAGGGTTTATATCTTTGACACTACATTAAGAGACGGCGAGCAAGCGCCCGGGTTTTCAATGACCGCTCAGGAAAAGCTCCAGATGGCGCATCAGCTCGCAAGGCTCGGGGTTGATGTAATAGAGGCAGGTTTTGCAGCAGCTTCAAAAGGTGATTTTGAGGCTGTAAAGCTAATTGCAAAGGAGGTAAAGGGGGTAAAGATCTGCTCTCTTGCAAGGGCGATAAGCTCTGATATAGAAATAGCCGCTGAGGCTTTAAAGGCTGCAGAGTATTGGCGAATTCACACTTTCATTGCAACTTCTGAAATTCATATGAAATACAAGCTCAGAATGTCGCCTCAGGAGGTTCTCGAAAGAGCCAAAGAGGCTGTGAAGCTAGCAAGAAATTTAGCGCCTGAGGTTGAATTTTCTTGCGAGGATGCAACCAGAAGCGAAAGAGAGTTTATGTTCAGGGTCATAGAAGAAGCCATAAAGGCAGGGGCAAGCGTTATAAATATACCAGACACCGTAGGATACACCACGCCTTTTGAAATTCAAGAGCTTATAAGGGATATTATCAATTCTGTTCCAAACATAGATAAGGCAATAATAAGCGTCCATTGCCATGATGACCTTGGGATGGCTGTTGCAAACTCTCTATCCGCAATAAAAGCGGGCGCAAGGCAGGTTGAATGCACCATAAACGGCATTGGCGAAAGGGCAGGAAACGCATCGCTCGAGGAAATCGTAATGGCTCTGAGGGTTCGCAAAGACTACTTTGGAAACTTAAGCACCAATATAAACACCCAGGAGCTATATAAAACAAGCAGGCTGCTATGCAGAATCACAGGAAGCTCTATACCTCCAAACAAAGCAGTGGTCGGCGATAATGCCTTTGCGCACGAATCTGGCATTCATCAGCACGGGGTTTTGTCAAATCCTCTAACTTATGAAATTATCTCGCCAAAAGAGGTGGGATTTCCGGACACTAGAATAGTCCTTGGTAAGCACTCAGGAAGACACGCTCTAAAGAGCAAGCTAGAGTCTATGGGGGTAAAAGTAAGTTCTGAAGAGCTGGAGAGACTTTTTGAGAAGTTTAAGCTCCTTGCTGATAGGAAAAAACAGGTTTACGAAGAAGACCTCGAAGCTCTTTTATACGAAGAGGTCTTCAGACCTGAAAAGGTTGAGCAGGTAAAGGTTTTGCACTTTCAGGTTCAAACAGGTGAAAGGCTGTTGCCAAGCGCCACTGTGGTGGTTGATTTTCAGGGGCAACAAAAGACCGCAACAGCTACTGGCAACGGTCCTGTTGACGCGGTAGTTATAGCTTTGCAAAAGGCTTGCGGCATTGAGGTTGAGCTTTTGGACTTTTCCATAAAAGCGCTTACGCCAAACACTGACGCTCAGGCGGAGGCAAGAGTTAGCATAGAGCTAAATGGCGCTTATGCAAGCGGAAGAGGCGTGGATGTTGATATAATAAGAGCCAGTTTATTTGCCTTTACTGATGCTATAAATAGAGCTCTTTTGAGGCTCTCTTGCAAAAAGGGGGCAAAGGGAGAAACCTGCCAGCAGGATTTTCTATAATGAAAGTATGAAAATAGCCTTTATATGCTCTGCAAATATGGCAAGGAGCCAGATGGCAGAAGGATACGCAAGGCACTTTGCCAGTTTGAAAAGACCTGATATAGAAATTTACTCAGCAGGCTCAAACCCCGGGCAGAGGGTGCATCCTCTTGCAATTGAGGTTATGAAAGAGGAGGGAATTGATATAAGCTCTCACTATCCAAAGGGGATCGAGAGTTTGCCAAAGGATTTAGACCTTGTAGTAACCGTTTGCTCAGGTCTTTGCCCTGATGTTAAAGGGGCAAGGTCTATTCACTGGGAGATACCTGACCCCGTGGGGGGAGATATAAATCTTTTTAGAGAAATAAGAGAGCAGATAAAGACTCTTGTAAAAGAGCTTATAGAGAGCCTTTAATGAGAGGTGTTTTGCTAGAGTGCTTTGGCGATGTAAATTGCCTGAAATACCATAAAGAGCTAAAAGAGCCAGAGCCAAAAGAGGGAGAGACTCTGGTTGAGGTTAAAGCCATAGGGCTAAACAGACTTGACATATGGGTAAGGAAAGGAATTTTAAGCTATAAACCCAATTTGCCTCTTTTAGTATGCTCTGATGCAAGTGGTGTTGCTCTTTCTGGAAGGTTAAAAAACAAAAGGGTGCTTGTTTTGCCCGGGCTTTCCTGCGGAGTTTGCAGACATTGTAGAGAGGGCAAAGACCATCTTTGCAGTGAATATAGACTCCTTGGGTTTAAAGAAAATGGAGTAAGCGCACAGTATATCAGTTTGCCAGAGAGGAATCTAATTCAAATTCCAGATGGGATGGGTTTTGAGGAGGCTTCCTGCATTGCTCTTGCGGGCATTACCGCCTATAGCGCTCTTTTTTTAAAGGGGGGCCTAGAGAGAGGTCAGAGCGTTCTTATATGGGCGGGGGCTTCCGGGGTTGGTAGTTTTTTAATCCAGCTTGCAAAAATCGCAGGCGCATATGTCGTTGCAAGCGCAGGAAGCGAGGAAAAGCTGGAGCTATGCAAAAGCTTAGGAGCTTCCGAGGTTTTTAACCACTATAGACAAAGCCCTGAAGAGATAGCCCTGAAACTGGGGGGCTTTGATTTAGTTGTCGATAGCGTAGGGGGTCAAACTTTCGGGAAAAGCATAAAGTGTTTGAAAAGCGGCGGGAAGCTGGTATTTTTCGGAACCACTGCGGGAAACAGCTTCGAGCTAAATATAAGAGAAGTATTCTCAAGAAACATCTCCTTAATGGGGCTTTACATGGGTCCATCCTGGAGTGTTTTCGAGCTCTTTAGATTTTATATGGAGGGTAAGCTAAAGCCAGTCATAGGTGGGGTTTTTGACCTTGGCGACATTACTAAAGCCCATTTGATTCTTGAAGAGTCAAGAGCTCTTGGTAAGCTAGTTTTAAGGCTATAGATGTGGGTCCTTGGAGAGCACGACGAAGATTATAGAAAACTAAGAAACTCTGTGCTTGGGCTTGTGGGTAATACCCCGCTTGTGAAACTATCAAGATGTTTGCCAGAGGATATACCAAAGAGCGTGGAAATTTATGCCAAATTAGAGGGCTTTAACCCGGGTGGCTCGGTAAAAGACAGACCCGCTCTTAGTATGTTTCTGGACGCAATCAAAAAAGGGCTTATAAAAGAGGGCAAAACCGTAATAGATGCAACTTCTGGAAATACCGGCATAGCCCTTGCGATGGTAGGAAGCGCCCTTGGAATAAAGGTAGAGCTGGCTATGCCTGCGAATGTAAGCGAAGAGAGAAAGCGAATAATCAGCGCCTTTGGCGCAAAGGTTTACCTGACAGACCCCATGGAGGGAACAGACGGGGCGATTTTATTTGTCAGAAATTTAGTAAAAGAGTTTCCAGACAGGTTTGTGTATTTAGATCAGTATAACAACCCCGCCAACTGGCGGGCACATTTTTACTCAACAGGCGTTGAGATATGGCATCAAACTGCAGGCAGGGTGACTCATCTGGTGGCAGGTGTTGGAACGGGCGGAACCCTTATGGGCACTTCAAGGAGGTTAAGGGTTTTAAAGCCATCAATTGAGGCGATTGCAGTTCAGCCAGCTTATCCTTTTCACGGCATAGAGGGTCTAAAGCACATGGAGAGCTCTATAAAGCCAGGGATATACGACGAAACTCAGGTAGATAGAACTATATTTGTAGAGACCGAGCCATCTTACGAGATGACAAAAGCCCTGGCGCAAAGAGAGGGAATACTGGCAGGTCAGTCGTGCGGGGCTGCGCTCCTTGGCGCTATAGAGGTCGCCAAAAGCATCAAAGAGGGGGTGATAGTAGTGATATTGCCAGATGCAGGAGACAGGTACTTAAGCACCGCCCCTTACAAAGATCTTTGCTAAAGCGCAGGGCGCATATAAATTGGTTCCAAATTCATAGGCGAAAAATCACCTCCCTCGAGGAGTTTTTCAAAGGCATAAATTCCCCCATAGATTGAAAAAGGAAAGTACTCAAGCTCTAAATTGGCGCTTGCGTTGCCTTTGATGCTGATGCTAAAACACTCGGGCAAACCTTCAGAAATGGGTCCCGGGGAATTTTGCACGAAAACTCTGTGGTAGTAACTCTGGGAAACTTTTAAAATAAAAGCTCTTGTTTCGGGAGATTTGATAAACTTTCCCATTACAAGCAGGTTTTCATAGCCAACTATTGGCTTTTTTAGAATGTAGGCAAGAGTTTTCATAAAAGTTATGCCAATTCTCAAAGAGGTTGAATATCCAACGCCTAAAGATACTGCAAAGGCGTCCACTTCAGAAGGTTTTACATCCACAATTTCAAAAACAGATGGCAGGTTCTCGAGCGTCTTTTTACCATCGTCGAGAAAGAGATGTTTGATAACCTTGTCTCCTCTAAGGACGCTGACATTTAAAACAAAAGAGCTATCAAGGCTAAGGATGTGCATTTAAATTATTTTCTTATGTTTGAGGTTGCGGTAGTGGGGGCAGGGCATGCGGGTATAGAGGCAGCTCTTGCAAGCGCCAGAATGGGCGTAAAAACCGCCATTTTCACCATAAATAGAGAAAACATAGGACAAATGTCCTGTAACCCCGCCATAGGCGGGATAGCAAAAGGTATAGTTGTAAGAGAAATAGACGCCCTTGGTGGTCAGATGCCAAAGGCAATAGATAAAACCGGCATTCAGTTTAAAACCTTAAATACAAAAAAGGGTAAAGCCGTCTGGTCAGTGCGAGCACAGGCAGATAAGGAACTCTACAGGCTCTATATGAAAGAAGTATGCAATAGCTACGAAAACCTTATCGTTATAGAGGATGAAGTTATAGATATAGAGCTTAAAAATAATCAGGTTTATAAAATAAAGACCAGAAAAGGAGAAGAATACCCGGTCAAAGCTGTGGTAGTGGCCACAGGGACATTTTTAAATGGGAGAATCTTTATAGGGGATAGGGTAATTCCTGCAGGGAGGGCTGGAGAGCCGCCAACTTCCGGGCTTGATGAGTTTTATAAAAGACACGGGTTTTTGCTCTCCAGATTCAAAACGGGCACTCCTGCAAGACTTGACGCAAGAACGATAAACTTTAGCATTTTAGAAAAAGCGCCCGGGGATGAACCCGCGCCAAAGTTTTCACTCTTTACAGAGCCAGAGGGGCAATACTACTTTAACCCAGGCAAAGAGCAGGTGCTTTGCTACATAACCCACACAACGCCAGAGACTCACAGATTAATACAGGAAAACCTCCACAGAACTGCCCTTTATGGGGGTTTAATTAAAGGCGTTGGCCCAAGATACTGTCCCTCCATAGAGGACAAGGTTGTGAGATTCAAAGACAAGGACCATCACACGGTCTTTTTAGAACCAGAGAGTTTAAGCAGCATAGAAATTTATCCAAACGGGCTTTCGACTTCTCTTCCTGAAGAGCTCCAGTGGCAAATGTATCAAACAATACCAGGGCTTGAGAATGTAAAACTCATAAGACCCGCTTACGCAATAGAGTACGACATGGTTATGCCAACAGAGCTCTTTCCCACTCTTGAGAGCAAAAAAGTAAGGGGTCTATTTCACGCAGGCAATATAAACGGCACCACCGGCTACGAAGAGGCAGCGGGGCAAGGGATTCTAGCAGGCATCAATGCAGCCCTAAGGGCAATCGGGAAAGAGCCGATAGTTTTACAAAGAAGCCAGAGCTACATTGGCATCATGGTCGATGACCTTGTTACAAAAGGGGTGACCGAACCTTACAGGCTCTTTACCTCTCGCTCTGAAAACCGCCTTAGCATAAGGCAGGATAATGCAATCTTTCGCCTTGGAGAGCTCTCTTATAATCTAGGGCTTTTAAAAGAAGAAGAATTCAAACTTATAAAAGAGCTCTCTAAAGAGCTAAATTTCTGGCTTGAAAACCTAAGATCTACAAAAGTAGAAGTAAGCACCTCAGGTGGCCCAAAGACATATACCCCAACCCAGCTACTTACATCAAATCTTGAAATAGACGAGCTTGAAAAGCTGGGCCTAAAACTTCCAAAGAGCAAGCTCCTTAGAGAAGTTCTTGAAATAGAGCTAAAATACGAACCATATATTCAAAGAGAGCAAAAACTCTCTGAAAGGCTTCGCAAGCTTGAAAGCTTTAAAATACCTCAGGACATTGACTATAACACCATACCGGGGCTATCAACCGAAGCAAGACAAAAGCTATCTCAGCTAAGACCTCTTAGCATAGGTCAGGCAAGCAGGATCGACGGGGTGACCCCTGCTGCCATAACCGCACTTCTTTTGCATCTTGGCAGGCTGGATTAAATTAATCATATGAGAAAACTAAAGCTATCTGCGATTCTTATCATAGTCTTCGTCGTTGGCTTTATACTTGGCAACTCAAATACATCCCACGCCCAGAGAGAAGATGATTTTAGATATTTTAGGCTCCTGGGGGATGTCTTTAAGTTGGTTAAAGAGAACTATGTAGAGAATGTAAACAACAAAGACCTCATCTACGGAGCACTCAATGGCATGATGAAGGCGCTTGACCCCTTTTCCTCGTTCTTTACCCCTGAGCAATATAACGAGTTTCGCCAGGAAACCTCAGGCGAATTTGGGGGCGTTGGCATAGAGCTCGGGATGGAAAAGTCCCGTCCGATAGTCATATCGCCAATCGAGGGCACACCAGCTTTCAAAGCAGGGGTTCGCTCAGGAGACATTATCATAGAAGTCGACGGCGAAGATACCTCAAACATGACCCTCTCAGAGGTAGTAAAGAAAATAAGAGGAAAGCCCGGCACCAAGGTAAACCTGACTTTGCTCCGCAAAGGTGTCGATAAACCAATTAAACTCACCCTAGAGAGAGCAATAATAAAAATCGAAAGCGTTCGCTGGACGGTTATTGACAATGTAGGATACATAAAGCTCTCACAATTTACCGAAGGGGTCAGCAGGGATGTTGAAAGAGCCCTAAGAGAGTTTAGCTCAAGAGGGGTAAGGGGTGTGATTCTGGATTTAAGAAACGACCCTGGGGGCTTATTAACAGAAGCCATAGCAGTCAGCGACCTTTTTTTGCAAGCTGGAAAGCTAATTGTTTATACAAAAACCCGCAAAGGCGAAGTAACAAGATATAACTCAAACAGAAGACCCGCAATATCTGAAGATATGCCCGTGGTGGTTTTAATAAATAAAGGCTCTGCAAGTGCCTCTGAAATAGTTGCGGGAGCACTTCAGGATAACAAAAGGGCAACCATATTAGGAGAAAAGAGCTTTGGCAAAGCCTCTGTTCAAAATATCATCCCCTTAGAAGACGGCTCTGCCATAAAAATAACAGTCGCTTACTACTACACCCCATCTGGAAGGCTTATTCAAAAGCGCGGTATAGAACCTGATTTACTTGTCCCAATGGACGAATCTCAGGAAGAGAAACTTCAGGATATCATCCGCCAGAGAAGACTTGAAGGTCAGGGAGGGGTCATACTTATCCCAGAAGCAGACCCGCAACTAAGGCGCGCGCTTGAGGTTTTAAAATCCCAGAGCAAAAGATATGCTAACTTTGGCAATTGAAACCTCGTGCGATGAAACTGCGCTATGTTTATATAGCGAAAAAGACGGCGAAATAAAAAGCGTTTTGCTATCTCAGGCAAAGCTCCACTCGCCCCACGGCGGGGTAGTGCCAGAACTCTCAGCAAGAGAACACACAAGAAACATCCTGCCACTTTTTGAAGAACTCTCTAAAGACATAGACCTAAAGAATATAGACTTTATCTCCTTTACTCTAACGCCGGGGCTTATTACTTCGCTCGTTGTGGGGACATCTTTTGCCAAGGCTCTATCCTTTGCCCTCTCAAAGCCAATGGTTCCGGTCCATCATCTTGAAGGTCACATCTACTCTGTTTTTGCAGATAGCAAAGTCAAATACCCTTTTATAGCCCTTGTGATATCAGGGGGTCATACAGACCTCTTTCTTGTTGAAGACTTTGGCAAATACAAATTCCTAGGAGGAACCCTTGACGATGCAGTTGGCGAATGCTTTGACAAGGTAGGCAGAATTCTAGACCTTGGCTACCCGGGAGGTCCCAAGGTAGACCTTCTTTCAAAAAGCGCCAGAAAGATCCTGCCACTTCCAAGGCCTCTTATAAATAGTGGGCTTGATATGTCCTTTAGCGGTCTTAAAAACTCCGTGAAAAAACTCTTCCTTGAAGGTCATAGCAAAGAAGATATATGCGCCTCATTTCAGGAAGCCGTAGGAGATATCCTTCAGACCAAGCTAAATCTGGCCATAAGTTTAACCAAAGTCCATAGAGTGGTAATAACAGGCGGGGTTAGCGCAAACTCGTATTTAAGAGAGCGCTTTAGACTAATGGCAGAGCGTCTTGGGCTTGAGCTCTACATTCCAAGAAAAGAGCTCTGCACCGATAACGCCCTTATGATTGCAATTGCAGGGATGATGCGCTTTAAAAGGGGCAAAATAGCCCCAAAGGATATAAACCCCCAGCCAAATTTAAGCCTTGAAGACTTTGCAAAGCTCTTTTAAAGGACATACCTTAGCCTGTATCCATTTAAAAACTCTCTTCCTGACATGGTCTTTCCCTTTGGAGATATCAATTGAATTATCTCAAGCGCGCCTTCGGCGCATCCTATTATCAGCCCCTCTTTACTTAAAATCTCCCCCGGCTCTCCCTCTATATCAACCGCCCTTGATTTTAAAACCTTTACCCTGCTGCCATCCGGGGTTATGAAAAAAGCATCAGGAAAAAGACCCCTGACTCTATCTTTTAATGTCTTTGCCCCAAGGCGCCAGCAAAGACGCGCTTCCTGCCTTAAAATTACTGGCGCATAGGTTGCAAGACTCTCATCCTGAGGCTCTGGCTCTAGCTTGCCTGAAAGATATCCTTCTATACCCTCAAGTAGCTTTCTTGCTCCAATTTGCGAAAGTCTTTCAGAAAGGGTCTTTAGATTGTCCTCTTCATCAATTGGCTCTTCAGAGCGCAAAATAACCCCACCAGTGTCCAGCCCTTCATCCATTAGCATTATGCTAACGCCGGTTTTTGTCTCCCCTGCCATTATAGCTCTCTGGATAGGAGCAGCACCTCTATAAAGAGGGAGCAAACTCGCATGCAGGTTTATAAAGCCAAATTTAGAGCTCTCCAGAGCTCTCTTTGAGAGAATTCTTCCATATGCAACCACCACCCCAAGGTCTGGTTTTAAAGTCTCTAATATCTCCTCAAGCTCTTTGCGACTTGAAGGCTGATAGATGGGTATCTCTTTGCTATTTGCAAAGACCTTCACGGGCGGGGGGCTAAGGCGCTGGCCTCTGCCTGCAGGTCTATCCGGCTGGGTAATAACCGCGACAAGACTGAAGTTTTCATAAATAACCTCAAGACTCGGGAGCGCAAACTCAGGAGTGCCAAGAAAAACTACTCTCATTA
>JBCNVD010000005.1:0-23421 GCA_039630345.1 Aquificaceae bacterium | reverse complement strand
AAAAATCTTTGAGAGATAGGTTTGTAGAATTGCTATACACCGCTTCAGAGCAAGGTAAAAAAGTTATCATCCTTTTCGACGCAGTAGACCGGCTCTTTCCAGAAACATGGAGAAACTTAAGCTGGCTTACACCAAAACTTCCGAAGAGGCGTTCGACATCTTCCTGACACCACGCTTCAGAAGATATACATAGAACCCGAGAAGACCCTTGAGCTTAAAGGTTTTGATAGGAATCAAGCACAGGAATATATCGGAAAATTACCTTTCGTCTTATGGCAAAAAGCTGGATGAAAATCAAATGGAGCTTATTCTCAATGCACCACTGTGGAGTTTTGTTTTTGAAGGCACTACTTGAAGAACTAAGAATATTTGGAGATTACAGAGGTTTTACGGACAAAATAAAGGAGCTTTTAAGCATTCAAACCGTAGACGACCTTTTTGAGAAGATATTTGAAAGATGTGAAAAGGACTATGGAGATTTTGTTAAAGATGTTCTCGTTCTCTTACAGGTTTCAAGAGATGGACTTTCTGAAAGTGAGCTTTTGGAAGTGTTAGAAACATCTTTGTAAAGGCCAATAAGCAGGAAAAGTCTTTCTACTTTCTTACTTGCAGTAGACGAATATCTAATAGACATAAATGGATATCTAAAACCTGCCCATGCACACGCGGAGAGGGCCATAGAGGACAGGTATGAGGTTTTTAAAGCTGGAGATACATACCGAAAGGCACTAATACAATACTACCAGCAAGAAAATTTAAAGGACACACAAAAAGCACACAGAGAGCTCCCTTGGCAAGCATATGAACTAAAAGATAGCGAGCTATTCTTAAAAGTGCTTTGCAATGAAAATCTTCTGCTGGATATGTTAAAAATAGAAGACAACGTAGAGCTCACCAGATACATTCTATACTTGAGAAGAAACAAACTAATTTATGAGCTTTTGAACTGGGCTGTAGAACATAGTATAGCTTTTAGATTAAAACTTGGTACCTTTTTGAGAAAAATAAACTTTACCAATGAGGCTATAAGAGTTTATGAAAGCTTATTAGGTGAAATAGAAAGTCTTTATATAAAAGACTCTCAAAAATGGGCTTAGGATTTCACAAACGTTCTTAACAATCTTGGACTTGCATATGTAGACCTCAACAATCACAACAAAGCCATAGAGTTATATGAGAAAGTGTTGAGTATAAGAGAAAAACTCTATCAGGAAAATCCACAAAGATGGGCGGAGAGTTACACAAACGTTCTTAACAATCTTGGACTTGTATACAAAGACCTCAACAATCACAACAAAGCCATAGAGTTATATGAGAAAGCGTTGAGTATAAGAGAAAAACTCTATCAGGAAAATCCACAAAGATGGGTTGAGAGATATACAGGCACTCTTATCAACCTTGGAAATGCATACGTAGACCTCAACAATCACAACAAAGCCATAGAGTTATATGAGAAAGTGTTGAGTATAAGAGAAAAACTCTATCAGGAAAATCCACAAAGATGGGTTGAGAGATATACAAATAGCCTTAACGAGCTCGGGGTTGCATACAGAGAACTAAAAGACTTTGAAAAGGCTGTAGAGTTTCATAGCCGAGCTCTAAAGATTACAGAAAAACTATGGCAGGAAAATCCACGAAGATGGGCGGAGCATTATATAAAAAGCCTTAACAATCTTGGGATTGCATACAGAGAACTGAAAGACTATGAAAAAGCATTAGAACTTCATACTAAAGCTTTGAGCATTTTAGAAAAGCTCTATCAAGAAAATCCACAGAGATGGGTTAAATATTACATAGATAACCTTAACAACCTTGGAATTGTACACAAAGAACTCGAAAACTACAGCATAGCCGAAGAGCTCCACAATAAAGCTCTGAATACTGTGGAAAAACTATACCAAGAAAACCCACAAAGGTGGGCTGAAAATTACATAGAAAGTCTTAAGAATTTAGCGGATTTTTATGAAAGCATCAACATGCATGATAAAGCAAAGGAGCTTTATAATCAGGCTGTCTCTGTAATTCAAAAACATGAGCTTGATAAAGCTAAACCAAAATTTGTGCAGATTCTATCTCAAATAAAAGAAAGGATTAAAGAGAACACAGAATGAGATTTATACTACTTTATGCAAAGCACCACTGGGTTACATTGTGGCTTCTTATATTTGTAATCATATTAATAACAAACATCTACGGATTACTGCTGTGGATTAGGGAAAATCGGGAACTTAAAGACACTCTTGGCATTTTTCTTAGCATAGTTTACTACACACTACAGGTATTTACCATAGAAAGTCTTCCAGAAGGTGCGGATAATATTTATCTCAAAATTTCAAAAACTCTGGCGCCTACTTTGTTCATAGCTCTGTCTGCAGGAGCTCTGATTGGCTTTTTTATAGACAGACTAAGGCTTTTCTGGGCAAGCCATTTTTACAGGGAACACTGGATTGTGTGTGGGCTTTCAGAAGCTACGGTTAATTTAATAGAAGCGCTCAAAAAGAGTGGTAAAAAAGTTATAGTGCTTGAAGAAAACGGGGAAAACCCTCATATAACCTACTGTAAAACCGCTGGTATTCCCTACCTTATCTCTGACAGTTCTGTTCTTATTTCTGAAAAATCACTTGATAGAGCTCTGGGCGTCGGAAGGTCTGCAGGTATGTTTCTTATTTTTGAGGAAGACCTGAAAAATATCCACATGTCTCAAGCGGTTGCATCACAGATAAATGCGGACTATAAAACCTTCGTTCACATAGTAGACTACTCGTTAAAACATCATTATGATAAAACATCCAGATGGATAGGAAAGGTTGAAGTTTCTTACATAAACCTCTATGAGGAAATGGCAAGAAGTCTCTTTCTTAGAGTGCCTCTTGACCAAGGTGTTAACAGAGTGGAGAAGCCGTGGATTATAATAATAGGCACTTCTGAAGCAGGGCTTGCGCTACTTTGGCAGGCTTTTAAGTATAAGGTCTACCCGGGTGAAAAGAGGCTTAGACTTACCCTTGTAGGACCTAAGGCACAGGAAATAAAGGAATTTGTAGACTCTCGCTTTGTAATGGATGGTATGAATCTATTTAGTGCTCTGGGTTTTGACCTTGAAGTTTTACAGAAAAGATACGAGCTTATAAATTCATCTCAGGACCTTGGAATTGGAGAAGAAAAACCTCAGGCTATAATCCTGTGTACTCAGGAAGATACACAAACAGAAAGACTGAGAAGAGAACTTTCTGCAGAGAAAGGAGTAAAGGTGATAAGTTTATACTCTCAACACTATATGCAGGGAGAGGGAGAGCATTCCTTTAATATGTATAGTCTCGCGGTATCGTCTCTTCTAAACAGGAATGAACTGGACAAAATGGCAGAGCTTTGCCATCTTAGCTATCTTAGAGCATTCTTTAACATACCTGTGGATAGCCTCTGGGAAGTTGACGCAGAGCTGAGGAAGGAGAAGTATAGAGAAGAGCTTGATATGAAGTCCTCAGAAAAGCCAGCTATTAACCTCTGGGAAAACCTCTCTGAAGTTTACAGAAACTCAAATAGAAATCTCGCAGACCACATTTGGGAAAAGCTAAGAGCTATAGATAGCTATTTCAATGGAAAAAAAGACTTAACCCTGCAGTATATACAAAATATAGAAAAAGCCCTGAAAGACGAAAAAATCGTTGACCTCCTGGCAGAGTTAGAGTTCAAAAGATACCTCAGAGAGAGAACATTGCTCAGGGACTTTGAAAAGCTGAAGGCTTACAAAAAGTGTAACTTCGATTACCAAAAAATCAAGGAAGAAGAGAAAGAAGAGTATAATAAAAAGCCGATAAGAGAAAACCTTTTGACTATATTAAAAGATTACGCGAAGCCATGATGAAAAATTTCTGGGAAGACCCACAGCTCGTTGAGGCTATAGCTGAGGAGCTCCACAAAGTATGGATGGGGGAGAAGTTAGCGCAGGGTTGGACTTATGGGCCAGTAAAGGATAATCAGAAAAAGACACATCCGAGCCTCGTTCCTTACAAGGACCTGCCAGAAGAAGAAAAAGAGCTAGACAGGATGTTTGTAAGAGAAATACCTAAACTTCTTCAGCTTGCGGGCATCAGCTTGGAGAGGATTGATAACTCGTCACAAACATTGGAAAAACTGGCAAGAAGTGTACACAGTCTCTGGCTTGAAAAAAGAAGAGCTCAAGGCTGGACAAAAGAGACTGACCCTCATGTAGTAGATTATGAAGAATTACCAGAAAGCTCGAAAGAATTAAATAGAAAAGCCGCAAGAACTGCACTGGAGCTACTTAGAAAGTATATCTGATATGTTATTCTTAGAGAGATTTGTTCAATAAACTATAAAGCTCCGCTTTGGTCTGTGCTATATTTTCTGCAATCTTAATAAATTTTTCCGTATCTTCATCGCTTAGTCCGCTAAGCTCGCACGCTTTTCTAAGAAACGACCTCTCGGCTTCTCTAACTTCTCCACTGGCAGAGACTATCTCTAAGGACATAATCAGAGCCTGCGCTCTCATCTCTTTGTTTTTTATCTTAGAAAAGATTTCTTCTAAACTATGCAGGGATTTATTCTCTGATTCAGGTGTTATTTCTACGCCCAGGCTTTTTGATACTCTTTTTAGGATTTCTATTTCTTTCTGATGGACCTGACCATCCGCTAAAACAGCGTGTCTCATCACTTCAAGCATTGCTTGAATCTCTGCCTCTATCATGTTCCTCCTCCTACTAGAGCTTACTTACCACCAGCTACGAGCCTACCTCCTATGAAGGCAAGCGCGAGTGAGCTCAAGAAAGAGAGGAAAATAGCGAAAGTGCCAACTTCTTCTTTAGTTGGTTTGTCCGCTTTAAGCATAGCACCTCCTTTAGAAAAGCCACTTTCAATCATAATTGACACCTCCCATTGGACAATGTCAAATATATACATAAAAACGGTCGCATGTCAACAGTTCTACGATAGGTTGCTCCTAAGCCTATATATGAGGAGAGAAAAAAGGCAGGCAGGGTCAGGAAATTTTTAAAGCACGCTCTTATGCAGCTATATTTTGCTTAGAAAGCAGCAATCACAACACAGTAAATACAATATAAATAGACACTCATCAGGTGAAGTCTCACAACCTACTAAGAGATAATAGTCTTTAAGGTTTTAAGCAAAGATCTATGGAATGTCAGACCAATCTAAAGGAAAATAGAACTGAGAGGCTCAAACTAGCCATAGCCCGTGTTTTTGGAGACCGGTTTTTAAGGTCTGGAAAGCCAGAAACATAGGAAAACATTGGTGGATAAGGCTCAGAACCATTTTTAAGACCCTAAACATCCAGACCTTAAAATATGCCTTTCAAGCTATTGCGTATCAAGACCTGGAAACCTCAAAAATACCTCAAAGATTGAACCAGGAACTACGGGTTTTTATGGGTTTTAATGGGTTATTCAGACCATTGATACTCAAGGCCTTGCAAACAATCCCATTGGAAGACAAGGCTTTTAAAAGGGACTATTTTCAAGGCTTTGATTTAAGAGGGTTTTAAGTTGCGGGGGGAGGATTTGAACCTCCGACCTCCGGGTTATGAGCCCGACGAGCTACCAGGCTGCTCTACCCCGCGTAAAGGGTTTATTTTACAATTAGAGCTCTATTAAATCAAGGCTTATGTTTGAAAGCGGATAAGAGCCATTTTCTGAGATTAAGACCATATTCTCAAGTCTTACTCCAAATTCTCCCGGTATGTAAACACCGGGTTCTATGGTTATTACCATCCCGGGTTTTAAAACAGTGTCTATACTATACTGGCTTATGCGCGGGAACTCGTGGATTTCTATACCAACACCATGACCAAGACTGTGAGTAAAAAACTTATCAAGTCCATAGGATTTTAGAGTCTCTCTCGCAACTGAATCCAAATCTTTTGCTAAAACTCCTGCTTTGGCATATTCAACTGCTCTAAAGTAGGCATCTTTTACAGCGTTATAGACTTTTTTAAAATCATCAGGAGCTTTTCCGAGATAGATAGTGCGAGTAAAATCAGTGCAATAGCCCATGTAAATCATGCCAAAATCCAACAAAAGAGGTTTGCCACTATTTATTTTATTTTCAGAACTTTCCCAGTGAGGAATGGCAGAGGATTTTCCAGAAGCTATTATCGCAGGAAAACTCTCGCCAGTTGCACCTTCTTTAAAAAATTCCTGATTTAAAAAGGCTCTTACTTCAAGCTCGCTAAGACCCGGCTTTAAAAAATCTAGCAGTCTAAGATATATATCGTCGCTTTTTTTAACGCCAGCTTTTATCACTTCGAGTTCCTGATGTGTTTTTATAGACCTGATTTCTCTTAAAGGCGAGCTTATTCCAACTAGACGAAAAGCCCTTGAAGAAAGGCTTTTTTTACTTTCGCAGGTTAGTTTGTCGCTTTCAAAACCTACAGATTTTGCTCTATTTTTCAAAAATTCCTTTAAAAACCTGTGCACCTGAGTTGATATCTTTATAACTTCAAATTCACCCGCAAGAGCTCTTGCTCTATCTATGTATCTGCTATCTGTCAAAAGATATGAGCTTTCTCTGGTAAGGATAAAAAAAGCGCTTGATGCCCTGAGCTTGGAAAGATAAAAAACGTTTGCGTAGGAGCTAAACAAAAAAGCGTCAAGACCATGTTTGTCAAGTAAATTCCTGACCAGCTGATTCATCTTAGTTTAGACCTGTATTTTGAAACCGTGCGCCTTGAGATTTTGAGACCAAGGCTCTGGAGTTGTTTGCTTATAACTTCGTCAGTTGCTTCCGGATTGGTTTTTAACACTTTCAAAATAGCCTCTTTGATGGCATTGGTGCTTATACCATCTATGCTCTCTCTGCAAAAGAGCTCTCTAAGGGAGAAAGAGCCCACAGGAGTTTTGATTAGTTTTCTGGAAACAAGCCTGCTTAGAGAGGATATGCTCAGGTTTAAAGTTTTCGCCATATCTTTTAGTTTGAGGGGTTTTAAAGGTCCTTTTCCCAGTAAAAACTCTTCCTGAGATTTTATTAATTCCTGAATTAAGAATCTTAGCTTGCCCGCTCTGTATTTTAAAAACTCTCTCCACCTTGGTGGGGCGTTTAAAAAAAGGAGCTCATCCATTAAAGAGATATACCACTCTCCAAGCTCGTAGTGAATGACTATGTCTAGCCTTTTCTCAATAGCCGGTGCGCTCGACTCAAAGGGGGTGAGTTTAAGGGTAGATAGCGCCCGAAGGGCGCGCTTGGTTTTAACTCCTGATCTCAGGAGGGATAAGACCTCCTGGACGAGGTCTAGCTCTTCGGGGTAGAACTCATTTAGCTGAATGGTTATATATTCTTCAAAGTTCAAGGAGGCGGTGCCTAGAGGCTCTATGTTCGTTGCTATGAACCTGCGAATGGATTCGACTTCCTGTGAAGTAGAGTTGTAGTCTTTGGCAATTTGATTTATGTTGCCTATGAAATAGCCTCTCTGGTCAAGCCAGCTAATTATTTCCATTGCGATTTTTAAACGGTTGCCACTTAGCTCAAGTCTTATTTGGTTTTCCACGCTTGAAATATCAGAGCTTTGATATGTTACATTTTCGTAAAACCAGCTTGGGCACTTAATAGGTTGCCACCTGGGGTAGTATTTTTTGATTTCTTCTTCAACTTCCTGAGAGGTCTTTGTAAGGATATTTAATAAAGAGATATTTATAGAAGGTTTAATTTCCGGGTTTAGCTCAAGGTTCATTGTAGTCTCTGGATTAAAACATCTATTATTCTATTGCCGTGCATTTTGCTGACAGTGAATTTAAATTGAGCGTAGGTAAACTCATCGCCCTCTTCGGGGACTTTTACAAGGTTTGACATGATAAAACCTGCTATAGTATCATAATCATAATCCTCTGGAAGGTCAAATCCTATAGATTTTGCTACTTCTTCTATGTTTGCCCAGCCCTTGACCATGTAAGAGTCTACAGAGAGACTCACAAATTCACCCTCCCAGCCTTCCGGCACTGGACCGAAGATGCTCATTAGAATATCATGAAATGTAACAACTCCTGATAGTTGACCGTGTTCATCAACAACCAGTGCAATCTTTGAACCCTGCTTTCTGAGAGTGCTTAAAAGCTCTGTGACCGATAAGAGCTCTGGCACAAATATAGCTTCTTTTGCAAGTTCACCCAGTTTTTTGCCTCTATTTTCGTAAAGCGGAAGTAGATCGCTGGTTCTTAAAATGCCGATTATTTTGTCCTGAGAACCAATTACTATGTGAGAGTGTTTTCGCTCTATGAGCTCTTTTATGGACTCTTCTACTGGGGTGTTTTCTGGCAGGGTAAAAACATCAGGCAAAGGAGTCATGATCTCTCTGACGGTCTTTTCTCCTAGCGAAGATGCCCTTAGCACTGGTTCGTAGACTGAGTTTTTGAAATAACCGAGCTTTATACCAAGATTTACAAGCTCTATAAAGCTATCCCGGGAATATTCAGCCTGCAGTTTTGGTTCTGCGAGTTTTTCTGTAACGACCTTTGCAATAAGTCTAAAGGGGTAAAATAATTTATGAAACAGACGAAAAACAGGATAATATAAGGGTAATAGATAAGTGCTTGCGGGCAAAGCTATATTTTTTGGCAAAACTTCACCCAATAGAAAGATGATAGCGCTCGATATAACCACTGCAAGAGCGGTTCCTTCACTTCCTAAAGCTTTTAGCAATACACTTGCTGTGTAAGAAGATATAAGCACATTTACAAGCTCGTTGCCTATTATGATAGTCATTAAAAGCTCAGTTGGTTTTGAAATGAGGGCATATATCGCCCTGTAGAAGGTAGTTTTTAGTCTTAGTTTTAAAACCCTCAGGTCTGCTCCAAAGAACACTATCTCTGAAGAGCTAAAAAATCCAGAGAGAAGTATCAGAAAAAGGATAGAAATAAGGTCAGTATAAGTTACAGAGGATCCTTCTGCCATTTAAAGAAACCTCTTTAACCCCTTCTTTGCAGGTGTCTTTTCTCTGTTTGCACCTATTGAAAAAAACACAGCCGCTGGATGTTAAAGTATCTGACTCTTCAATTATTTGGGATTGATCCTGTTTTTGCAAAGCAGAGGAGAGGAGCTCGATTGTATATGGGTGCATGGGGCTTTTAAAAACCTGGTCGATAGGTCCAAGTTCGACAAGATGACCCATAAACATAATGCCTACGATATCAGCGAGCTTTAAGGCACTTTTTAAATCGTGGGTAATTAGCATTATGGAAGTGCCTCTTGAGTTTATCTCTCTGAAAGTTTCCAAGATGGTTGCTCTGTGGGATGCATCCAAAGAAGCAGTCGGCTCGTCTGCAACAAGCAATGCAGGATTCAGGATCAGAGCTCTTGCTATTGCCACTCTCTGGCTTTGACCCCCTGATAGTGCCGTGGGCTTTTTATTTAAGAAACTATCATCAAGCCCAGAAGCAACCAAAGACTTTATAACAAGACTCTCTATCTCTGAACGCGAGAGGTTTAAGCCCTGAATTCTAACAGGTTCTGAAACTATGTCAAATACTTTCATTCTTGGGTTGAGGGAAGAACGAGGGTCTTGAAAGACAAAAGAGACCTTTCTGGCATATTCCTTGCCGTAAGAATAGATATCTTTTTCAAAAAGCGTGATCTTGCCGGAATCAGGTTTTTCAAGTCTTAATATTAGCTTTGCGGTTGTTGTTTTGCCAGAACCTGATTCACCAACGAGAGCAAAGATTTTGCCCTGGGGTATGTTAAAAGATACATTTGACAGGGCTACTGTGGTTCTTTTTTTTATAAAGCCAGTTGAAAACTTCTTACTTACGCTTTTTAGCTCCAGGATATTTTTATTCATCAAAGCTAAACTCTTCAAAAAGAGCAATATCTTTGCGATATTGCATACCTTCAAAATAGATTTTTCGGATTTCTCCGTATAGTTTTGCGCGAAGCGCGCTTATGTCTTTATCAAGAATACAAAGATTTAGAACCCTGCCCCCGGAGGTGTGCAGTTTGCCATTAGAGAGTTTAGTGCCTGCATGAAAGACGAGAGTGTCCTGAGAGAGAGTCTCTATGCCCTTAATTTCCCTGCCATCCTTTACCTTTAGAGGATAGCCTTCGCTTGCAAGAACCGCACATGCACATGCCTCTGGTTTTTGCAAAACCTTGCAGTCTCTGCCCTGCATAAAGTTAAGGATAAGCTCAAGTAGGTCTACCTCAAGCCTTGGCAGGATAGCCTGAGTTTCTGGGTCTCCAAGGCGGACATTAAATTCCAGGACCTTGGGGCCATCTTTTGTCAGCATAAGACCGATGTAGAGAAAGCCAAGGTAGTTTATGCCTTCAGACTTCAGAGCTCCAAGGAGCGGGGTAAGTATCTTATTTATTACCTGCGATCTAAGCTCTTTGTTTAAGTAAGGGTTTGGGGAAACAGCGCCCATTCCGCCGGTGTTTGGACCTTTATCGCCGTCAAGAAGTCTCTTATAATCAAGGGCAGTTGGGAGCTGCAAAAAGCGCTCGCCATTAACCAAAACTATAAAAGAGGCTTCCTTTCCCTCTAAAAATTCCTCAATCACCACTTTTTTTCCTGCGCCTTTAAAAGCGTCCTGAGACATCAGGATGTTAATTGCCTCAAGAGCCTCATTTAAATCCCTGCACACAAAGACGCCTTTTCCTCCCGCAAGACCGTCGGCTTTTATGACCAAAGGCGCACCAAAGTCTTTTATGAACCTCTTTGCTTTTTGGATGTCTTCAAATACCTCAAAGCTGGCGGTTGGGATGCCATATCTTTCCATTAGCCTTTTGGCAAAAACTTTACTTGCCTCTAACTTAGAAGCTTTTTTTGTGGGAGCAAAAACTCCAATCCCGGATTCTAAAAGTCTGTCCGCAAGACCTTCAGCAATTGGATTTTCAGGACCTATGATAACCAGGTCAATCCCTCTTTTTTTGCAGAAACTTATTATATCTTCCCCATCTGAAGCCTTACAAAGGCTTTGCATACCCGGATTTGGATTTAGGCAAAATAACTCTTCCAGGATTGGGCTTTTGGAAATTTTCCAGGCAAGAGCATGCTCTCTACCGCCTTTGCCAACTATTAAAACCCGCAAGCGCTTCCCTCCACCACGCTTAGAAAATTTGCAAGAAGTTCCATTCCGCACTCTGAAAGCACGGATTCTGGGTGAAACTGAACACCAAAAAGGGGTGCGCTATGGTGACGAATTGCCATAATCTCGCCATCGTCAGACCTTGCCTGAATTATAAGGCTCTCTGGAAGGGTACTTTCGTCTATGACAAGAGAGTGGTATCTTATTGCATAAAAAGGGTTTTTAATACCTTTGAATATGCCTTGAGAGTCGTGAGTTATCATAGAGCCCTTGCCATGCATTAGATTTTTCGACTTTACTATCTTCGCACCAAAGGCATAACCTATAGCCTGATGACCAAGACATACGCCAAGAATTGGTATGGTTTTATAAAACCTTCTTATAACCTCAACGGATATACCCGACTGAGCAGGGGTGCAAGGCCCCGGCGATATTAAAATCCCGTCTATGTCCATTGACTGAATATCTTCAGCTGTTTTTTCGTCATTCAAAACAACTGAAACCCTCGCACCAAGAACTGCAAGGTAATTAACCAGATTATAGGTAAAAGAGTCGTAATTATCTATAACAAGAATATGCATCTATTTATTCGGCGAGGGAGGGATTCGAACCCCCGGTGGACCGTAAAGACCCACAGCGATTTTCGAGACCGCCCCGTTCGACCACTCCGGCACCTCGCCAGCTTTAGTTGCAAACTTCTCTCTCTTCTGTCTTTATGGGTCTACCGTCCTGATAGTAAGTTGTTTTAACGATCCTGCAATTTCCCCTGCTTGCAACAGGCTCTGAAACAACCCTCTGTTTTCTATCCTCGGATATATACTCAACAGGTCTGTTTTGAGAAGCAGCTTCTTTGGCTGACCTTGATGCAATCTCTGTGATTGTCCCACCAATAACAGCACCAAGGGCTCCACCAATAACTGCCCCGCGCCAGCGGTTTTCCTTATCAATCAACGCTCCCGCAGCTGCCCCACCAACGGCTCCTACTCCGGCTCCCTGTGAAGTAGCGCCTGAAGTCCCTGCTGCGCAAGAGAGCAAACCAGCAGAGATACCAACTGCAGAAATTAGAATAATACCTCTTCTCATTCTAAAACCTCCTTCTGGAAATTATAAAGCTGGGAGGATAAAATATCCTCAAAGACTTTAAGCGACATAAAGTCCTCCTCTGTTAATCTATAATGCAAGCATCTGGTAAAGTAATCTCTTTTTGCCTCCAGGTGCTTAGGAATACTGGAGAAAAACCTCTCAAGAGAGTTATGTATGTTTAGCTCTAGCTTTTTAATCTCTTTATTGTCTACATCTTTTCTAACCATAAAGAGCGCAAAAACAAAACCAAGACCGGTTTTTGACCTCCATAAAGAGACAAGGTCATAAAAATACCTGCAACCCCCAATAGCTTTAAAAGCCTCATCCCCTATAATCACTCTGGCGTCTGCGCTCTTGCCCGGCTTTAAAACCTCTACCCCTTTAAGCAAATAAATAGCCAAAAGGTTGGAGCTAAGAGAGTGCTCACTGAGCGAAAGCGTCTTTATCGTCTCTATTTGCTTATCAGAGCAAATTATCACAGAGCAGGCTCTTTCCCTGCTGGCAATACAAAAATCGCCAATTAGTTTGTATCTGTCTTTGTTTATCAGATACTCAACAGAGGATACTATCCCGCCCTGTATCCTGCCTTCTCTTAGGGCAATTGTTAGCTCTCTTGGATGGCCTTCAATCAGTTCAAAATCCCCTTCCCAGCTATAAAAAAGCGGTATAGTGTTTAAATAGCTAACTTTACCTATTTTCAAAGCCTGTTTGAGAGCTCTACAAAATCTTTTAGTTTTTTTAAAGCCTTGCCTGAAAAAACTGACTCTTTTGCCATCTCAACACCGCTTTTTAAATCGCTGGCTAAATCCGCAACCACAAACCCAAAGGCGGCATTTAGTATTATCGCATCAAGCACAGGGGAACTCTCACCACTTAAGGCAGATAAAACCACCTTCACACTCTCTTCTGGGGAGTTTACCTGCAAGTCTTTGATACTGTGGGTTTTTAGTCCAACCTCGGAAGGGTGAAAAACCCCAAAGCTCACACCATTTGCACTGATGCTGGCAAAATCAGTCTCTCCGCACACAGATACCTCATCAAGACCCTCCTTCCCAAAGACTACAAAAGCCTTCAAAGAACCAAGCGAAAGAAGGGTCTGTGCAAAAAGCGGCAATAACTTTCCTGAATAAACACCCACAACCTGCCTCTTTACAAAGGCAGGATTAGAAAGCGGTCCTATGAGATTAAAAATAGAGCGAAAACCCAGCTCTTTCCTAATTGGCGCAACTAATTTCATAGCAGGATGGAAAATAGGCGCATAAAGAAAGCCTATTCCAAGCTCACTTATCATTTTAGAAACTTCTTCAGGACCTAACTCAACCTTTGCCCCAAGAGCCTTTAAAAAGTCTGCGCTCCCGCTTTTTGAAGACACAGACCTGTTTCCGTGTTTTGCAATCCTCACTCCCCCACCGGCCAGAACAAATGCGCTGGCTGTTGATATGTTAAAAGTGCCAGCCATATCTCCACCGGTGCCACAATTATCAACGAGCTCTTCGGGGTTTTCCAAACTAATCTTTAGGGCTTTGCTCCTTAGAACCTCCACACCCGCAACCAGCTCCTCTTTGGTCTCACCTTTTACACAAAGCCCCATCAAAAAAGCCCCTATCTGCGAAGGGCTCGCCTCACCGCTTAAAATCGCCTCAAAGGCAAATATGCACTCCTCTCTGGATAGATTCTCCCCAAGCGAGAGCTTTTTAAGCAAAGACTGCATTCTATTATTAAAAACCGCCCCCCTTCGGGGGGCGAGACTTTTTTGTTTTAAGCATTATCTTTAAAAGAGTGTTGCCAAGGGTCTATATAGGCATTGAGTGGTTTGGCGTTAGAGCTTTAAATAATCATTATTTACCCCCCAAAGAGTGCGGGGCCAGTGTGATTTTTTTAGGAATTGCCAGAAGCGCACCGGAAGATGGAGATGTCAGAATGCTCTTTTACGAAGCATACGAAGAGATGGCCATAGAGGTTATGTCAAAGATAAGAGCCGAGGCTATAGAGCGCTTTGGCCTTATAGAGGTATTTATCCATCACAGAATAGGGCAGGTGAATGTAGGAGAGGAGTCTTTTATGGTTGCGGTCTTTGGCTCACACAGAGCAGAGTGCTTTAAAGGTTGTGAATTTGTTGTCAACGAAGTAAAGTTAAAAGCCCCTATATGGAAAAAAGAAATCTTTGGAGACAGGAGCGAATCTTGGGTGAGCTAAGAGATACCCTCTCAAGACCTCTAAAGACCCTGAGACTATCCGTAACCGATAGATGCAATCTAAGATGCAGTTTTTGCATGCCAGATGGCCAAAATTACGAGTTTTTCAAAAAGTCAGAGATTTTGAGCTTTGAAGAGATAGAAAGAGTCGTAAGAGTTCTTAAATCTCTTGGCGTTAGTAAAGTCAAACTAACAGGCGGTGAACCACTGCTTAGGAAAAACCTAGAGCTCCTTGTGGAAAAGCTCTCCTCTCTGAACTTAAAAGAGATTACACTAACCACAAACGGCACTGGTTTTTTAGAAAAAGCAAGCGTCTTAAAAAACTCAGGACTCACAAGAGTGACCTTTAGCCTGCACTCGTTGAGAGAGGATGTTTTAAAAAAACTATCAGGGAGGGATATAAAACTCTCATATCTGTTAAGCGCAATATCAAGAGCCGTTGAACTTGGTTTAAAACCTGTAAAGATAAACGTATGCTTAATAAGAGGTATAAATAGTCAAGAAGCCGCCGATTTTATCAAATTTTTCAAAAACTGGGGCGTTGTAATCAGGTTTATAGAGTTTATGGATGTTGGGACATTAAACGGCTGGAGCGAGGAACTTGTAGTTAGCTCACAGGAGCTCATAGAGGAATTCAAAAACCAGTTTGAAGTTTTGCCACATAAAGAGAGAAAAGCAGGAGAGGTTAGCTATTCATACCTTATCAACGGTCAACAAGTTGAATTCATATCCTCTATCACAAAGCCTTTTTGTATGGACTGTGACAGAATAAGACTGAGTGCGGACGGAAAGCTATTTAGATGTCTTTATGCATCTGAAGGACTTGATATTAAAACTCTTATGCGCCTTGGCGCAAGCGATACTCAGCTTTTAAACTCAATTAAAAACTTCTGGGAAAAAAGAGCCGACAAATACTCTCTTGAACGCTCACAAAACAAAAACCAGAAAAGACTGGAAATGTTTATGCTCGGAGGGTAGAAAACATCAAAATAAAAGAGCCAAATAGCGCAAATACCTGAAAAAGAGCAAAGGAAACTAACTTAAGATAGACAAAGCCAGCATCTAACAAAATCAAAATACTGGAAATATTATCAACAGAAGAAAAAACAAAAGTGAAAACTCCCAAAAAAACTGCGGCTGATGTATGAATTTTTGTAAAAGCAAGCAAGTGAGAAAGGCCAAGAGAATAAACAGCCATTGCAACAACATGAGGATAGGCAACCTTCATAACGCCGTCTATTGTCTTTGGCTTTATCAGTAGCTCGCTGTTGCCAAGGTAGTAATTTTTTATACCTTGAACGCTAAATCCCATCTTTAGAAAGAAGTTCATCGCACTAACTAACAAAAAGATAAAAGAGAAGCCAGCGAATATCCCAACTATCAACCTGAGAAACCCTGTCTTGGGTGGCTTTGAATTTCCAAAATGGAGCTTAAAGCCGGTCAGAAGTATTGAAAATATCAGAACTATCTGATACAGAATAAAAGAAAAAAGCTTTAACATAACGGCTTTTGAACAGAAAAAGTATATAATAACATCAGAAAGAACATAAAAACCTGCAAGAAAAGAAACAAGAATCGAGATAAAAACCGCAAACTTTAAGCCAGAAACAGTAGCAAGAATCGAAAGAAGAACTATAATCAACATAAAATGTATAAAAAGTCCAACATGCATATCCTCTGAAAGCTGAGCAAGCGATGGTCTTTGAGGCTCTATCGGGTCTAAACAGTAATAAATCATCAAACTCTCTTTACTAAAGCCATACTTGGAATAGAAATAAAACCAGGAAAAAAGCCAGTGCAAAAAGCTAAAGACGATAAAGGCAATTACTGACACATACAAAACAGGGTTTTGCTTTATTTTTGCACTTATAAAAAATCTCATTGCTGGGAAGTTCTTTGAGAAAATAAAACCTGCCAGAGAGCCAGCACTTTTCTTGCATTGTCTGTTATAGCCCTTGCTGTGAGGGTAGAACCTGTAATGTTTGGAATGTCTTTGCGAAGACGCAGGTTATCTCGCTCTAGCTGTTTGTTTACAAACAGTGCAAGCCATTTGTCTTCAGGTGCATACTCAGGGGGTTCATAAAAAGCCAGGACCTCCACCACATCAATCCTGCCATCTGGTTTTATGCAGTAAAGTATCACCTCCGGCTGAGTCCTTACTCTATGTATGTCAACAAAAGCATAGGCTATAATTTGCCCCCCTTTTTTTACCAAATACCAGGATACTAATCTGCTATCGAGTTTCATACCCGAAAGTCTTTGAACTTCCTGAATTTGCTCGTAAGTTAGCGTAAAGTTTTGCACCTCGAGAGTGCTGTTTGGATAAATCTGGGAAAGAGCCTGCTCAGGTCTTTTTATCTCTTTTACTTTGCCTGCGCCGCCACCGTGGGCAAGCGCAAGCTCAAAGAAGAGTGCAAGCAATAAAAATACTATCTTCATGGTGATTTAAAACATAAAACCTATCATGAGTCTATATTCATCCTCGTCGCGCCTTGGCGCGCTATAGTTAAGTCTTGCATAGTCAGTTTTAAGAGCTATAAGCGGGTGGGGTTTATAGGAAATTCCTGCATTGTAAACCTTTAGCTTATGCCCCGGTGGTTTGCTAAAGCCTGCAGGCACCTTGGCGTGAGTGTCAAAGTCTTCGTATATGCCAAAAAGATAAAGCTCCTGGTTGCTGATATTTAAAAGCCTGAAAATATCATAAGCTACTTGCAAATAAAACCCTCTTTGCTCTTTGGGTATTATGTTGTTGATGTTTCTGCTACCGCTCTGGATGTTGTTTCCAAATAGGTCTCTTGAGAGCTGAAGCGGGTCACTGACAGATATAAAAGCACCAACAAACCTCACATCCCATCCCTTATCCTGATACCAGAGATGCGGAAATAGCATGCTGACACTGCCTACTTTGGTGCCTCTGCGAAGTCTTAGCTGAGAGTCGTTTCCTCCTTTGGATTGCACATCAGAAACAACAAAGGAACCACCAGCCATCAGTCCAAACGGAAGGTCAACATCTACCCTTCCAGTAAAACCAAGTTTTTCAGCAACTGCCCTTGCGCCCCTTTGACGGAAGTTTTTAATAGGCTCTTCTACGCTATATCCCCCTCCCCCTCTTAGCATAAGGCCGTTAATGACATACAGTCTATAATCAACAGGTCCAACGGTTCCGTAAACTCCTGCACCCATCTCCTCCCAGGTGCTTAAAGCGATTCTTCTTTCAAAGAAGGGTCGCTCTGCGGAGGGAAATGTTGGAGGTTCATGAATTTCATTGATTATGCCAACCGGCATAAGCAAAAGTCCAGCTCTGAAGCCAAGCTCTGGTCTGTAGCTATAGTCAATGTATGCAAGCTCAGCTTTAAAGTAAGCCCCTCCTGTTCCGTGGTCTGCAAGGGTCGATGCATGCTCTAATTCAAGCTCTGAATTAAACTTGAGCTTTTCGTCAAAGCTATAGCCAAGATACAAAATTATGCGCTGAAGGTTTGATATTGCCTTTGCCCCGCCTCTTGCGTCTACGCTGTTTCTCCTATAGAGGTAAATCTCTCCATATCCGCCTATTGAGACCCCTCTTTGAGTGAAGTGAACCTTTGATGCGGATGGTCCTAATCCAGAATAGGACTTAATCTCAAGTTTGGGTAGCGCAACATCGAGCTTTAGCTGACGAAGCTCCTCTTTTATGGCTTCCGTGTCTCTTTTTGTCTCGTCCAGCCTTCTTTGTTCCTGTTTGAGGCGCTCCACCTCTTGCTGGAGCATCTTGATTTGCTCCTCTAGAGACCTTATTCGCTCGTCGGTTGCTTGGGCATAGCTTCCACCTGCTAAAAGAGCAAGCAAAAGAATCGCCTTTTTCATTACCACCTCCTTGGTAAATAAGGATAATACAATTGCAACTCTGTGTCAATTTCAAAAAGCGCTACTTTTCAACAGGTAATCTTATGTTGTTCCTGTAAAGTTGAAATCGGCTTGCATTTTTATAGCATAACCGCCATTTATAGCTCTGATAAAAAAAAGTTATAATGTTATAAAAACTTCAAATTACGAATGGTTTAAAGGTGTATAAGTTGATATTCATTAAGGAGGTCACAGGATGGAAATAGGCGGTAGCTTTTATGATAGAAAAGCTTATAGCACCTGCTATATGTGTGCCTGCAGGTGCGGTATAGAAGTTTATGTTCGAAATAACAAAGTTACCTATATCAAAGGAAACGACCTTCACCCAACAAACAGAGGGGTTCTGTGTGCAAAGGGCTCTTCTGGAATTATGAAAGAGTATAGCCCTGCAAGACTCAAAAAGCCCCTCTTGCGCATAGGTCCAAGAGGTTCTGGTGAATTTAAAGAAATAGAGTGGGAAGAAGCCCTTGAAATAGCAGCCAGCTGGATAGAAGAGGCAAGAAAGAAAGGCCCTCATAAAATAGCGTTTTTTACAGGTCGCGACCAGATGCAGCAAATAAATAGCTGGTTTTCTTCCCAGCTTGGAACAGTCAACTGGGCAGCTCATGGTGGATTTTGTTCTGTGAATATTGCCGCAGCGGGTCTTTACTCAATTGGGGGTTCTTTCTGGGAATTCGGCGAAGCCGACTTTGAAAACACTAAATACTTTATGCTCATAGGCGTTGCGGAAGATCACTCCTCTAATCCTTTTAAGCTCGGCATTCAGGAAATGAAAAGAAAAGGCGGAAAGTTTGTAGTGGTTAACCCGGTTCGCTGGGGCTATGGAGCCGTTGCGGATGAATGGGTAGCGATAAAGCCCGGCACAGACGGCGCTTTCTTTATGGGATTGATGCATGTTTTATTTAAATACAACCTGGTAAACTGGGAATTTCTAAAAGAGTACACAAATGCCCCCTGGCTTGTTATAAAGGCACCTTCTACACCAAAAGATGGTCTATTTTACAAAGACTCTGAGGGAAGGGCGCAGGTATTTGATAAAAAGTCAGGGACATTCAGGCCCGCAGACAGAATAGTGCCAGATGAACTAGACCCTGCGTTCATAGGTGAGTTTGAAACCCCTGAAGGCTACAGAGTTAGACCAGCCTTTGATATCTTCGCAGAGAGGCTGGTAAGAGAGTATTCTCCAGAGCAGGTTTCAAAAATAACCGGCATAGACGCAAAAGATATAGAGCGCATTGCGAAAGAAATAGGCACCATAGCCCTTTATCATCCCACTATTTTGCCAATTGAGTGGACAGATGTTTGGGGTAGAAAGCACAAACACACCATAGGTAGACCCGTCTCTTTCCACATGATGCGGGGTGTAGGCTCTCATACAAACGGCTTTCAAAGCTCCAGAACGGTGTTTCTGCTTATGATGATGCTGGGAATCGTCGATGTGCCCGGAGGCTTTTTAAATAAACCACCATATCCAAAACACATAGAAGACCTGCCAAAGCCTTACGTTATAAAAACTCAAGACCAGATTAAATATGGCGAGGCATACCCTGGACCCCATCTTGGTTATGTTCAAACCCCTGACGATCTGCTGGTAGATGATAGAGGAAGACCAATAAGAATCGACCACGCTTATAGCTGGTGGTTTCCAATGGCTGCTCACGGATGCATCCAGAATGTCATCCCTGCCGCATATCAAAAAGACCCATACCCCATCGAGGTTTTGATGATCTATATGGCAAATATGGCATGGAACTCCTCTCAAAACATCCCTTACATTCTTGAGGCGCTAACGGCAACAGACCAGGCAGGAAACTACATCATTCCCAAAATCATAACCATAGATGCTTTTTATAGCGAGCAGGTAGCCTATTCTGACCTGGTTTTTCCAGATGCTACATACCTGGAGCAGTGGTTTGCTCTATCTCTTCTTGATAGACCGCCTTCAGCAGTCGATGGACCCGTGGATGCTATAAGACATCCTATAGTAGACCCCAAAGCCAACGGCTATGATGTCAAAGGCTGGGGCGATGTAATGGTAGAGCTTGGCTATAGACTAAAGCTCCCTGCATTTCTAAATGAGGATGGTTCAAGAAAATACAAAGATTTCAAAGACTTTTTAATAAACTGGCAAATAAGGCCGGGCGTTGGGGCTTTGGCAGGCTGGAGGGGCAAAAACGGCGAAAAACACTTCGTAGGTGAACCAAATCCAAATCAGCTCGAGATGTATCTTAAAAACAGGGGATTTTTCTACTACAAATTGCCAGAAAACATGAGATACTATCGCCAAGCAAACAAAGACTACCAGGAATGGGCTTCAGGCGTTGGATTTATTAAAAAAGTAGCCCCTATGATATTTAACTTCTACCTTGAGCCTTTGCAAAAATTCAGGCTCGCAGGACTTGGACTTTGGGAAGGTAAAAATCAACCACCAAACGACCCTATTTTAAGAGAGCGCCTCATAAAGTACTTTGACCCTCTACCTTTCTGGTATCCACCTTTTGAGGAAGAAGTCTCAGGCAAGGACTATCCACTCTATGCGTTCACCCAGCGCCCTCAATGGATGTATCACTCCTGGGACTCTCAAAATGTCTGGCTAAGACAGATATCCACAAGGAACTATCTATATATGAACCCCAAAACCGCAAAAGAGCTGGGCATAGAGCATCTTGACTGGGTGATAGTAGAATCCCGCACCGGAAAGGTCAAATGCCAGGTATTTCTAACAAACACCACAGAACCAAACTCTGTCTGGACCTGGAATGCAATAGGCAAAATGAAAGGCACATGGGGATTAAAACCTGAAGCACAAGAGGGCTCTCTTGGATTCTTGCTAAACCATGTAGTGCCCCATAGCATAAAACTTGGCACCAAAGAGGTCTTTTACGGAGACCCAATAACCGGACATCTGGCCTGGTTTGATACGAAAGTAAAGGTCTACAAAGCCCAGGACCAGACACCCGAAACCTGGCCTCAGTTTGAGGTCAAACCGCTTGAGCACATCAAGGAGAGCTGGACAGAGCTCCTTAGATACAAACCCTGAAAAGGAGGTTATAAAATGCAACTTGCGCTTGTGATAGACCTTAACACATGCGTGGGCTGTCATGCCTGCGCAACTAACTGCAAAGAGTGGAACACCCAGGCGTCTTTTGGACCATTATCTGACTTTGATCCCTATGGCAAGGAGCCTCAGGGGGTTTGGTATAACCGCATAATGACCTACGAAGTAGGAGAATTTCCCCACACTCAGGTCTTTCATCTTCCAAAGTCCTGTCTTCACTGTCAGGATGCGCCCTGCGTTCCTGTTTGTCCAACCGGTGCAAGCTATAAAAGAGAGCAGGACGGAATAGTCCTGGTAAATTACGACGATTGCATAGGTTGCAAGCTCTGCTCCTGGTCATGCCCTTACGGCTGCAGGGAATTTGACGAAGCGGACAAAGTTATGAAAAAATGCACCCTTTGCATAGACCGCATATACGACGAATCCCTGCCACCGGAGCATAGAAAACCTGCCTGCGTCCTTACATGCCCCGCAAAGGCCAGGTTCTTTGGCGATATCGAAGACCCAAACAGCGAAGTTTATCAAATGATTAAAAGGCGAAACGGTTTTGTTCTATTTTCAGATATGGGCACAAACCCTGCTAACCACTACCTTCCACGCACCGAAACAGACATAAAGCTGGACGAGCACATTCTTGAGCATGAAAACCCCCTCTTTTTAGAAGTCATGAGAAGACATCATGTAGGAGGATAAAAAGATGCACCCGCCATTTTCGCTAATATGGTTTTTCATAACCGCAGGGATCTCAATAGGGCTATTTAACTTCGTGTACTTCCTTGAGCTTTTGAGTCTCTTTGGTAAAAATACCGCCCTGCCCAGGCAGGCGGTTTTAATATCTTTAGTAACATCCCTGGTTTTAATAGCTCTTGGCGCCATAGGCGCAAGCTTCCACCTTGGGCATAAACTTCGCGCGTGGAAGGCAATCAAGCGCTTTCATACTTCCTGGCTCTCTCGCGAAGCGGTCTTTAGTGGCACCTATGGATTTTTGCTATTTTTATATGCCCTTAGTTACTACTCAAACCAGAGTCTATTTTTGCAACATCTTCTTGGGATTTTAACCCTGATAAATGGCTGGCTATCCAGTTTTTCAACCGCTATGATATACGCAAGCAACAAATTTGTCCCCGAATGGAATAGCTCCTTAACAGTGCTTTACTACCTTAATATGTATTTAATGCTCGGCGCGCCCGCAACCGGGGTTTTGACAACAATCTTTTACCCTCAGCTCTCAGGCGAGTTTTTCTTCCTGACAGCTCTTTTCCTATCTCTTGGGTTTTTCTTCAGGCTCTTTTTCAACATAAGGCAATTTACAATCCCACACCCAACTCTAAACGAAGCTCTTAACCTGCCACACAACAGACCCATGCGGGTCATAGATACCGGCTCGACCACAAACAACTACTGCACGACAGAGTTTTATTACCAAAGAGGCAAAGAGCTCCTAAGCACCGCAGTGCCACTATCTTACATCATCACTTTTCTAATCCCCACATTCTTAACATTCTACGCCCTCATAAGCAGCCGCCACGAGCTAATCTTTATAGCCCCCATCCTGGGCTTTACAGTAGCTGGCAGCTTCCTCGAGCGCTGGTGCTTTTTCGTGGAGGGAAATCACGTTCAAAACCTCTACTATGGCATATATCCACCTCAGGGCTATTCTCTAAGAAAAGGCTACACCGAACCTAAAAAGACGGTAATAAGATACTAAAAGCGCGCCCCTTCGGGGCGCAAAATTTTTAGTTATAATTAGAGGGTAAGGAGGGTGTAATGCAAAACATCAAAAACGCAAAACTAATTGCAGCATGGGGTTTAATAGCAAGCTTAATACTTGGCTTTATACTTCCTCCGCTTGCTTTGCTTGGTTATCTGGCTTTCCTTTATGGAATTTTCGTAATCTCTAACGCACTTGATGCAAAAAATATCTTCTACAACTTGCTAATATCTATTGGAATAGGTGTAGTGACAGCGATAGTAGGTTTTACCCTCTTTGCGGGTTCTATCGCATCAGCGGTAATGAGTGGGGAGTTTAAGATAACTTCTCTTGGCTTTTCCATGATAGTTACTTATCTTCTTATGTTAGCAAGCGCTTTCTTTTACTTTAAAGGCATAAAAGAGCTTGGCGAGAGATTAAACCAGGCTCTTATCAAGTATGCCGCATATG
>JBCNVD010000041.1:0-25271 GCA_039630345.1 Aquificaceae bacterium | reverse complement strand
TTTTATTGAGAAAGGTATCAACGAAACAATAAGGCAGCGTCAGGCAGGGCAGGGGTCTCTCGGGGCGGATATACAAATCGACCTTAGCAATCTAGAAAGGGGCTATCCACAACTCTATACTTACATGAAAAACCTTCTCAGGCGCATGATTTCTGAACAGACCCTCATGCCAAACAGGAGCAGGATAGCCCCATGGAGTGCCTACGATTTATACATAAGTTTGAGTCAGGGCAGGCCATACTTGCTCGAGCATCCTTACAAGAGGAAGTTCAAACTCAATCTTACTCTAATAGTGGATACATCCGGCAGCATGAAGCCCGATGACATCGAAGAGTTCTGGAGGTCTATATATCCTGCTCTGACCACTCTTCACAGAAGTGGCGATGTGAGGATAGACATAAGGTATATGGAAGCTGATGCTAAAGTGGTAGAAGACCTCAGTTTTGACTTTAGAGACTTTTCTGATTACGTAAAGCAAAAGACAAGCTACAAAGGTGGTGGAGGAACTGATTACTACGATGCTTTTGAGAAGGCATTTGACGTTGAGAAAAAGATGGACAAGCCTCATGCTATAGTCTACTTTACCGATGGATATTGCTCCACTGCAGAAAATGTAAGAGAACTTATGGAGAAAAATCCTGACACACAGGTGATTTTCGCGATATGCTCCGATGGTGTGACTTCCTTTGTGAAAGGTCTGAAAAATCTACAGAATGTTCACATAACTACATTTGAGAAAGCCACTAAAGAAGAAACCTGCAACACCGCTTTCTGAGGACAGGTTTTGAGAAAGAGTTTAAAAAAAATGTCTACATCCTCCCTGCGCTACTTAGAAAGTAGAAGATTAGAGGGTTTATATGCTAGTTGCTATCTTATGTTTGTATATCGTTTACGGAGAGCTTGGGATGTTAGGAGCAAATTAGGTGAAAGAACTGCTCTTTAGGTCCGTGCCTAAAAAATGGAGGATTTTTAAGGTAAAGTAAAAAAGGAAAACAAGTTCTACGGTCTGCCTTATGGTGGAGTGGAGTAACCATTTTATGGAAGACAGGAAAAGCTAGAAGGTATTTTACGAAGTGACGAGGGATACGCTTGCAATAAGAAACAGGAAAGTAAACACGGCAGGCTACCAGATAACCTCGTAGGGGGTCTTATATTTGACCCTGGAGCCCAAAAAACCAAAGGTGCGCCGGACACCTTTGAAAAAGCATAGATTGCAAAAGAGGTAGGACTATGAAGAGGAAGAAAATAACCAGGAGAAAGCTCGTCAGAATAATAAAGCAGGGAGACACTCAGAGCCTACTCGCCATACACGAAGACCAGTTTGACTGGGAAGTTTTAAAAGAATCTCCGTGGTTGAAGATTGGCTACTTCGATGAGTATTCAATTCTGCTCGAGGCGATTATCGATATGGGCTATGTTTTTAGAAAAGAAGAAAACCTCAAAAGAGTTATGGACAATCAAGGCCAGACAGTGGCGCATATAATGGCATGGAGGGGCCACGAGTTTGATTCTAAAAACGAAAAACATCTTCTTCATCTTGCAGACAATAAAGGGCAGACTGTAGCGCATGTGATGGCAAGATGTGGATATAAATTTGACCCGGAAAAAGATATAGATCTTTTGCTTCTTGCTGATAGCAATGGCTGGACCGTGGCTCATGAGATGGCTAGGATGAGATATAAGTTTGATCCGGGTAGACACAAGGAAATTCTCCTGCTTGCTAATTTGGAGGGAATTACCGTAGCTCATGTAATGGCAGGAGAAGGATACCTCTTTGATCCAAATACACACGGAGAAATATGTGAACTAAAAGACAAGAAAGGATATGGTGTTTTGGAGTGCTTTATTTTGAGTAACGATATAGCCATCAGTGTTGGCCGTATGGATCAGGATTTAATGAAACTATCTCTTGAAAGCATTCAAAAATATATGGAAGCCGCTAAAAAACTCAACAGTATAGATGTTGATACGATAGGTGTTTATGAGTACCTTAAGAAATTATTTGAGATAAAAAAGAAAAAGGAGGAACTGGGAAAAGCGTTAGACTCTCTGAGTTTGAAGCTTTAAATTTATTTAATTTCTTATCCAGGAGGTGATGTCGCTTTCAAGACTCAGGAGACTATGGGGAACAGGATTCAGGTCAGAAAAAGCCGCGGCAAGCGCAACATTCCCGATACATATAGGATCAAGGTAACAGAAAAGGAGGTTCACAAGTATCGTCTTGTTCTATACAGGCCAATAACCTGTTTAAGGCAGTATAAAGACCGTTTCCTTTCCTAATTTAACATATGTAAAGCGGGTAGCCTCTTATGTTCTAGAGGTAAAGAAGCTGTTCTAAAACTTTAAGTTCTTGAGAAGAAGTGGCAGAAGTTAAAGCAAAGGACTTTAGAGCTCTCTTATTCTACTTGCATGGGATTATACACCAAGAAAAGCAGGAAGATATGCATCAGTTTCACCTACGGACGGTTGAGAAGTTTGCAAAGCAGTGGTCTTAAGAACTATGAGAGAGTAAGGCCAAGTTCTACAAATGCATTTACCAAGGTATTTTCAGTCCAATAGTCTTTGGTTTTCCTAAGAATGTTTACTACGAGACTTTTAAGTTCTAGTGTTACTACTTTTTAAGCTAGTAAAACAAGCTATTCTTTTCGTTTTTCTTTTTTGTATTCAATGTAATAAGCGTCAAAGAAAGTGCTTTTTCCTACTAAAGACCATATCGGTCTTTATGTAATACAGTCCTTAAGTTTTCCAGAAAGACTAATGTCCTCGTCTGCGTAAACTCCCCCGTACAGTAGTAGGAACCCAACTGCCTTTCTCTAAATTAAAACCATTAGTGCAACTTCATTTAGTAAAAGCCTTGATACTCAAGGCTTTGGAAGGGGCTATTCGTCACTGAAAATTTTCTAGAAGGTGTGCTACGCTTTGCTTGGTAGATTATATCAAAAAAAAGGGCGCTAAGGTCTATATAAACCGAGCTCAAAATTTGTTTATAGCATAGCCACTTTATTTACCAATGAAGGTGCAGGAAATAGGGGTGATATAAGAAACTCAATCATAGCAAAACTTCAACTCTCCCTCATAAAGGATTAAGTGATAAGCTCAGCTTTGGTGCTGGCCCGTTTACTAACATAGCTGCGTTTTAAAACAGCCCCAAGAGTGGGGCTCTTTCGCTTTATAACACACAGATTACTTTAGTGTCTTGGCTGCTGAATAGACTCCATACTTTTTGTCTACCTTACCTACATGCCCATAAAGCCATCCGGTAACTAAGGCAAGAGCTTGTCTTGCAGATTCTTTGTCTTCTAATGAGCTTCCGATTTTATTAAATAGGTCAATTACCCATTTGTGATGTCTTTTGTGCTCCTCTATTTCAGGGTAATTTATCGAAGCCATGAATTGCTCCTCTTGCTCTAGGTGGTACTTAACAAAAGGCATTAGATCTTCCTTAAAGATTCTTATAGCCTCCTGAAGTTCGCCCGCCGCTATGCGTTCCGCCGTCTTATTGATGAGGTCAACTATTTTTTTGTGTTGATTGTCCATTTCCTCTACACCTGTTAGTAGGTCTTCTGTAAATTTGATCCTCATTATTCATACACCTCCAGGAGATAAATATATGCCGGAAAACTGCTTTTAATCGGGCTACCACAGGTAGCTTTAGATACAGCTAAAGCTGTAAGGCAAATTTATGAATACTTCCATAAACTCCACTAATCCTTTGCCTCCAGAGCCCTCTCCTTCTGTTCTAGCTCTCCCTCCAGCTCTCTAAGGACTTTTTTTCAAACTCTTGAAGGTTTATAGGTCTTAAGTTTCCATAACCTGTTAAGGTTCATAGGCTGTGACAGTTATAAATCTTCAACCTCTCCTTTATTGTCCTCATTGGATTTGTTTTGCCTCATTCTGTTATGAGCTTGCGAGATTGCATTTAAATCATGAAACCTAAACTTTGAGAAATACAAGCCTTTCGCTAAACGTACAGCACTGCCTTTAGAGAAAGCCTACCTGAGTAAAAGGTCTTATACTATCGTATTACTTAAGAGTTCAAAAAACTAAGATCCGAGTAAAGTAAAGGCTCTTGTTGACTATCCTGTACGTCTTCATAGAGAGGGTCAAGAGAGCTCTTGCTGGAAGCACATTGCAAGAGAGCGGGTGTTTAACGAGTTAAAATGGGCGATAGAGGACTTGAACCTCTGACCTCCATCTTGTGAGGATGGCGCTCTACCCCTGAGCTAATCGCCCTCTACAGAGGAAGTTTACCTCTAGTTTTCCAATAATACATCACCCAGGAAAAGAGCACTAAAGTAAGAATCAGTGATGAAGGCAGCGCAAAAGCCCCTATTGTTCGCCTGGTTGTATCGTAGAAAAACCAGAATAATAAATAAAAGCCGTAAACTGTTAGTATAAAAGATAAGGCTATCCATATATATCGCCTTATTCTCTTAAGCATCTACCATCTCTTGCAATGTTATAGCGACACATTCTTCTAAAACTGACAGGTTATATCCCCCTTCAAGACTAAACAAGACCGGCACTGATAAGTTCTTTGCCTGTGTTAGAATACTCTTTACTATTTCTCTTATTCCTTCAGTTGAGATATTTAGATAAGTGAGTGGATCAGAAGTGTGAATGTCATATCCAGCGGAGACCAAAATAAACTCAGGTTTAAAGTTGAGAATTTTCTCGGCCAGTATCTCTTTGTAAATTGGCAGGATTTCTCTATCTCCTGCGCCGGCCGGTAGCGGCTCGTTGTGAGTAAACCCATAACCCCTCCCTGAACCTCTCTCTTCGGGACCGCCAGTGCCTGGGTAAAAAGGATACTGATGAGAGGAGAAGAAAAACACTCTGTCTTCTTCGTAAAAGCTTCGCTGAGTGCCATTACCATGATGGGCGTCAAAATCTATGATGAAAACCCTGTTTATACCTCTCGTAAGAAGGTACCAGGCGCCAATAGCTATGTTGTTAAAGATGCAAAATCCCATAGCCCTTGCTCGCTCTGCGTGATGACCCGGCGGTCTAACAGCGCAGAATACTGCCTGGTATTCACCTTGAAGTTGCATATCTATACCCTCAAGAACTGCCCCAACCGCATGAAGAGCTACCTCGTAAGAATGAGGATTCAGATATGTATCAGGGTCCATATGCCCGCCGCCTGCTTTACAAAAGTCTGCAACTTCCTGTATGTAAGTTGGTTCGTGATTTAAACTCACTTCCTGTGCGCTTGCGCGCCTTGGACGAAGAGTTTTTATCTTTTTTATAACCGTTTTTTCTATACCGCGCTTTATAGCTATTAATCTATCCCGATTTTCAGGATGGGAACGTTCATGGTGCTCTAGGTAAATCTGGTCGTATATGAGTGCAGTTTGCATAATTAGATTATATTTTAGCGTTTTATCTCACAAAAGAGCCTATGTTTTCGCCAAGAAGAGCCCGAATTAAATTACCGGGCTTTTTGATATTAAGAACCAGTATTGGTAGTGAGTTGTCTTTGCACAAAGTCATGGCAGTATGGTCCATTAGTTTGAGACCTCTGTTAATAACCTCAAGATAGGAAATTTCAGGTATCAATCTCGCTCCCGGGTTTGTTAGTGGGTCTTCGCTGTATATTCCGTCGACTCTTGTTGCTTTGATAAGTAGCTGGGCATTTATCTCTATTGCGCGAAGCGCGCCTGCTGTATCTGTGGAAAAAAATGGACTTCCTGTGCCACCTGCGAAAATCACGATGCGACCTTTCTCCAGATGGCGGATAGCCCTTCTTCTTATGTATGGCTCTGCGACCTGGTGCATCTCTATGGCTGATAAAACCCTTGTTGGGATTGAGGTAAAGCGCTCTATTGCAGACTGAAGGGCAAGAGCGTTAATAACCGTTGCAAGCATTCCCATATAATCGCCTGTAGCTCTGTCTATGCCAAGATGCGGGCTTAAGTTTCCCCGAAAGATGTTCCCGCCCCCTATTACGATAGCTAGCTCGACTCCTGAGTCGTGTACTGATTTTATCTCTTTACATAAATATTCAAGGAATTCAGGGTCTATGCCTGATTGTTTCTCCCCTGCAAGAGCCTCGCCAGAGAGCTTTAGCAAGACCCTGGAATACAAAAGACCCATCTTTATGCCGAGCCTACCTCGAATCTAACAAAACGAAGAACTCTGAAAGAGGGGTTTACTGATTTTATATAGTCCTTTACGCTTAGCTTTTCGTCTTTGATATAGGGTTGTTCCAGAAGGACTTTCTCCTGATAGAATTTTTTAAGTCTTCCTTCGACTACTTTTTCTATAACGTTATCTGGTTTTCCTTCCTGTTTTGCTTGTTCTGTAAGGATTCGCCTCTCTGAGTTTAAAACCTCTGGGTCTATTGTTTCTACCGAGACAAACTCTGGCTTCATAGCTGCTATTTGCATGCCTATGTTTTGAGCAATTTGGATAGAACTCTGGTCTGGCTCACCATTTAGCTCAATCATCACGCCAACTTTACCTATGCCGTGAATATAAGAGTGGATAAATCCCTCTGTGTCAAAGCGCGAAAATCTTCTCAGGTTTATGTTCTCGCCAATTATCGCAATTGCCGACTTTATGGCTTCGCCAACAGTCGAGGAGTTATAGCTAAGGTTCATAACTTCCTCTAAGCTTTGTGGAATTTGGGTTGCATCAAGGATTGCTTTGCAGATCTTTTTCGCAAGCTCAGTGAATTGCTCGTTTTTTGCGACAAAGTCTGTTTCGCAATTTAGTTCTATAATAACCCCTGATTTTCTGTTTTCTGAAATTATTGAGAAAATCGCGCCTTCGCGCGTTTCCCGCCCTGCTTTTTTGTCAGCTTTTGCAAGACCCCTGACTCTTAGAATTTCCTTGGCTTTTTGTATATCACCGCTCGCCTCTTCCAGCGCTTTTTTGCACTCTAATATGCCAGCACCTGTCATTTCTCTTAGAGTTTTGATGGTTTGACTATCCATAACTTCCTCCTATTCGTCTTCTGCGCCTTTGTCGATATATTCGTATTTTTCTGACATTTGCATAGCCTTTTCAAAGAGGATTTTTTCCTCTTCTTCGACGGTAACGACCGTTCTTCTGGTGACTTCTGTGCTAACCTCGCCCAGATGCTCTCTTCTTTGAATGCCTTCTATAACTGCGTCTGCTATTTTGGCAGTCAGCAACCTTATGGATTTTATAGCATCGTCGTTGCCAGGGATTGGAAAGTCCATAAGGTCAGGGTCGCAGTTTGAATCCGCAATGGCAACGACCTTAACGCCCATTTTCTTTGCCTCTATCACAGCCAGCTCTTCCCTGACAGTGTCCACAACCCACATAATTGCAGGCAGGCGGTCCATTTTAAGGATGCCGCCGTATAGTTTTCTGAGCCTTTCCATCTTTCTTCTAAGTTCTCTTACTTCTTTTTTGGGTAAGACCTCAAAAACCCCCTCGGTTTCCATCCTCTCAAGAGTGTGCAGTTTTTGAAGACTTTTCCTCACGGTTCGGAAATTTGTAAGTAGCCCGCCAACCCATCGCTCATTTATATAAGGCATTGAGCAGCGCTCTGCCTCTTCTTTTATGATGTCTTTCGCCTGCTTTTTAGTGCCGACAAAAAGAACCTGCGCGCCTGCGGCAACGCTGTCTGCTATAAAGTTATAAGCCTGTTCTATAAATACGACGGTTTTATTAAGGTCCACTATATGGATATTTGTCCTAACACCATATAGATAAGGCGCCATCTTTGGATTCCAGCGCCCTCTTGAGTGCCCGAAGTGCACCCCTGCTTCAAGCAGGTCACGCATAGAAACTACGCTCATATATTCCTCCTTCTCTCTTAAGGACAATTGTGCGTTAGATTATAAATCCTTAATTGCATTATCTTCAAGCGCTGACTGTTTAAATGTGTAAGTGGTATTACAAAACCTGCAAACGACTCTTGCCTCGCCTTCACTGAACACTTCTTCAAGCTGGTTTTTATCAAGCAATAAAAGACTAGCCCTTGCGATCTCTTCTGAGCAGGGGCAGAAGTATTCTACCTCCTTTAGACCTATCAGCCTTGGACTAAGACCGTCCAGTAAGGATATGGCAAGCTCTTCAGGTCTGATACCATAGCTCTCTACTTGCCTTGAATTTTTATAAAGTCTGTCAATGGTCCCCTCACTTGCACTTGCAAGGATTTCTATCATGAAAGCGCAGGCTATCTCCTGATTAATCCATGTAATTACTCTTGTTTGCTCTGATTGGTGGAAATAAAACTCAATAGCCTCTGAAAGATGGGTCCCAACCCAGGGCACCACGCTCGTATAGGGACCTTTAAGTCCAAGCTCTCGCATCACAGTGATGGTTCTCCAGCCACTATCTATCTCCCCACTTAAGAATCCTCTTACTCGCCCCTTTCCATCCGCTTCAACGACAAGAGTCGCAAAATCGCTCTCAAGTCTCAGGAGAATCTTTTGGCTACTTGCGTGCTTGACCCTTGAAGTGAGAATAAGCCCGGCAAGAATCCCCTCTCTTAAAGCTTTTGCTTCTTCTCCCTCAAGATTGTGGATTCTAACCGCGCTATTTAGAGTATTCTCTGCGCTGATTGTGTAAACCCTCACAGGTTCCCATCTTGGAACCGCAATCAGCATGTAATCTCTGTCTTTAAAATACTCCCTTAGGTCAAGAGCCGTTTGAGTGTCTAAATCCTTAAAAATTGTCATCTATCTAAATTTATCTCAAACATTGAATCTAAAATGCACAACATCTCCATCTTTTATAACATAATCCCTGCCCTCTAACCTCAAAAGCCCTAGCTCTCTGGCTTTTGAAATCCCTCCTGCTTTAATAAGCTCTTCAAATCCAATCACCTCTGCCGCTATAAAGCCCCTCTCAAAGTCTGAGTGGATTTTACCTGCCGCCTGCGGAGCTTTTGTCCCTTTAGCCACAGTCCAGGCTCTTGTCTCTTTCTCCCCCGCTGTGAAGAAACTGATAAGACTCAGGATATTAAAAGCCTCTTTTATCAACTTCTCAAGACCGGGCTTTTCAAGCCCGTATGCGGAAAGAATTTGCTCTCTATCGGACTTTTCAAGACCTATAAGCTCCTCTTCAAGTTTTGCACAGACCAAGACCGCTGGGGCTTTTTGAGAGCTCGCATATTCAAACACTCTCTGGCTATATTCATTTCCGCTCTCCAAGGCTCTTTCGTCAACATTTGCAACAAACAAAACTGGTTTTATAGATAACAAAAAAACCGCCCTTCGGGCGAAATTTATCTCTTCTTGAGAAAGCTTATCCATAACCGCCCTTAGCGGAATCATCTGCTCTAAATAACTCTCTAAATTCTGGATTATTTCCAGCTCAAGCTTTGAGGCTTTATCGCCAAGTTTTGCGCTCTTTTGCACCTTTTCTTTTCTCTTTTGCAACGTCTCTAAATCTTTGGCTATTAACTCAAGCTCCACAACCTCGGCATCTCTTATGGGGTCTACTTTTCCCTCAACGTGCACTACCTTTGGGTCTTCAAAGCACCTGAGAACCATCGCTATGGCGTCAACCTCTCTTATGTGAGAGAGAAACTGATTGCCAAGACCTTCTCCTTTGCTTGCGCCTCTAACTAGCCCCGCTATATCCACAAACTCAACAAATGCAGGCACTACCCTCCTTGAGCGCTCCAACGCTGCAAGCTCGCTAAGTCTTTCGTCAGGCACTTCTACAGTGCCACTGTTTGGCTCTATGGTGCAAAAAGGGTAATTTGCCGCAGTCGCCTTTGCAGACTGTATGAGCGCGTTAAAGAGCGTTGATTTACCGACATTTGGAAGACCGACTATCCCCACGCTCAATGACATATCACTTCCCTCAAGGCGTTAATGAGAGCTATTTCTTCCTCAGGCGTTCTTTTTAAACTTACACTGATTCTCAGTCTTGCACTGCCCTTTGGCACCGTTGGATATCTTATCGCCTGAATAAAAAAGCCCCTCTTTAAAAGCTCGTCTCTGACTTTTATAGCATACTTTTCGCTTCCTAAAATAACAGGGACTATGGGAACATCCTCTTTCCCGATGGCTGATATGCCGGCTTTATTTAGCATCTGTCTAAAGACTCTTGCGCGATTTTGCAGGCTCTGAACCATCTGTGGACTTGATTTTAAAACCTCAAGAGAAGCCCTCGCAGCTTCACACATTATTGGCGAAAGAGAAGTTGAAAATATATAACTCCTTGATCTATTAACAACCAGAGAACAAACCCTCTTGCTGGCGCAAACAAAAGCCCCATAAGCTCCTAGAGCCTTTGAGAGAGTTCCAATCATTATGAGGTTTTCTTTAAAATCAATCCCTCTCTCTTCAAGTATTCCCCTGCCGGTTTTACCTATAGTGCCGGTAGCATGAGCCTCATCAATTAAAATCATGCAATCAAACTCTTCAGACAGCTTTAAAAACTCCTCAATATCAGGACAATCTGCGTCCATACTGTATAAACTCTCAAGAATAATAAGACATCTTCTTGCGTTTTTGCGATGTTTTAAGAGCTTTTCTCTTAGGCTTTCAACGCTTAAATGCTCAAAAACATAAACCTTCGCTCTTGATAACCTGCAGCCATCTATGATACTTGCGTGATTTAGGCTATCGCTGAAAATTGCGTCATTTTCTGAAACCAAAGCGGGTATCACCCCTATGTTCGCAAGGTATCCAGAACCAAAAACCACACAATCTTCGCTTCCTTTAAAGAGTGAGAGCTCTCTCTCAAGGCTTTCGTGTGGTTTTGTATAACCGCTAACGAGCGGCGATGCTTTTGCACCTGCGCCAAACTCTTTAATTGCCCTTTCGATAGCTCTTAAGACCTCAGGATGACTTGAGAGCCCAAGATAGTCGTTATCACAAAAAACGCTCCCTGAGTGGACCTTCCTTTCTCTCATAAGCCCAAGAGAGTCTATAATTCCAAGCTCTTCCTCAATCCATCTCATTGCAGAGCTTTACTATAGATTCCATTACCTCTTTTGCGACCTCTTTATAAACCTTTGGCTCGTCCATCCCCTGAAAAACAGAAGGTTTTCCAAATCTTACATAAATCCGTGCCTTCGGCACGGGGAATTTTTTCCCCCTTGGCAAAACTATATCTGTGCCTTTGATGCAAGCGGGCAACACAGGTGCTAAAGACTTCACCGCAAGAAGCCCAACCCCCGGCTTTGGTTCAAGAAAGCCATCTGTGGCTCTTGTCCCCTCTGGAAATATCCCCACTCCGCATCCAGTTTTTAAAATCTCAAGGGCTCTATATAAAGCCCTTATATCAGCCCCCCCGCGCTTTATGGGCAAAGCACCAAGATGCGGTAAAACTCTGCCAAAAGCCCCTCTAAAGAGCTCTTCTTTTGCTATAAAAAACACTCTCCTTGGCAAGACCGAAACCAAGACCGGAGGGTCAAGGTAGCTCCTGTGGTTGCTAGCCAGAATAAAAGCCCCTTCTGGCACATTTTCAATTCCAAAGGCGCTGACTCTAAAGCTCTTTTTAAAAACCGCCTTCACCGCAGGGCATAAAGGAGCAAGAAATACTCTTGCAAAAGCCGTTAGAGGACAAGGGTCGGGCACTTTGCACTCCTTACTATCTGCAAAGACACGCTTCCGAAGCGCTCCCTTATCTCTTTTGAGCGCCTGCCTACTATCACAAGGTTATAATCCTCTGAGTTTATATACTTTACAAGCCCTCTCTGTGGGTCTCCTTCGATAATTTTTAGTCCCTCTTCTTTGTAAAACATATCAGAAAACAAAGTCCTGGCTTCCTGGGTTTTATCTTTTAGCAGTTGACTATACTCCAAAGCCTCCATTTTTGTCTTAAACCTCTCTATGCCAAGGGCGTGAACAAGATCAAACTCAAAGCCAAATATCCCGGAAAGCTCTTTAGCAATCTCTACCTGCCTTTGGGACCTCTCACTTAAATCAATAGGAACGCATACCCTTTTTATTATCAAGGGCGCTTCTTTATAAACCCAGAACCACCCTCCGTCGAGACTATCCACAAGTTTTTCATAAACAGTTTTGCCAAAGAGCTTTTTAGAATACTTAACCACAAAAAGCTCAAAACCCTCTCCCATTAAACTGCTTAGAGTCTTTATATCCCCCTCTTCCAGCTCAATTCTTAAGCCTTCGCTCTTTAAACTCTTAATAAGCTCTTCACAATCAAATCCAGAAAAGAAATCGCCAGACACCATATCTTTAAGACAGTAAAAAAGCGCAGGTCTTTCAAACTTCCTTATGAGGAAAGAGATATACCTGCTGTAGTTTTTATCTTCCTGAGTAAAAATCACTAAAAGCTTGGAAACCATCAGGCTCCTTGCTTTTTAAATATCTCCTTTAGCTCCTCTAAAGAGACTAAACCAACCTCACCTTCTGAGCGAGACCTTAGAGACACCTTTCCGGCGTTTGCTTCTTTTTCCCCAACTATTAACATGTAAGGTATTTTCTCAATCTGCGCCTGTCTTATCTTCGCAGGAAGTCTCTCCTGCCTTTCGTCTATATCCACTCTAAACCCTTCGTGAGTTAGGGTCTTATGTATTTCTTTTGCATAATCTAGGTCCCTTTTGTTAACAACTGGCAAAACCCTTGCCTGCAATGGTGAGAGCCAGAAGGGTAAAGCCCCGGCATAATGCTCTAAGAGTATCCCCGTAAATCGCTCGATAGAGCCAAATATCGCTCTATGTATCATAAGAGGTCTTTTGCGAACATTTTCTTGCGAGATATATTCCATATCAAACCTCTCTGGCAAATTAAAGTCAAACTGAATGGTTGAACACTGCCAGAGCCTCCCTATGACGTCTCTTATTTTCAGGTCAATCTTGGGTCCATAAAAGGCTCCTCCTCCCTGGTCTATTTTGTAATTTAGCCCTAAGTTATTCAGAGCCCTCTCTAAAGCTCTTTGGGCAATCTCCCATTGCTCGTCTGAGCCTATTGAATCCTCAGGTCTTGTGGAGAGAAAGAGCTCTATGTCTTCAAATCCAAACACTTTTAACATCTCAATTGTGAAAGATAGCGTCTCCTTAATTACCTCATCCGCCTGCTCTGGGGTGCAAATAATGTGAGCATCGTCCTGAGTAAAGCCCCTTACTCTAAAAAGCCCGTGCAAAGTGCCAGAAAGCTCGTATCTATAAACAGTTCCAAGTTCCGCAAGTTTCAGAGGGAGCTCTTTGTAACTCCTTACTTTGCTCTTATAAATCGCTATATGAAAAGGACAATTCATCGGCTTTATGTAATATTCCTCGTTTTCAACCTGCATCGGAGAGAACATACTCTGGCTATAATGCTGTTTATGTCCGCTTATGTCCCACAGTCTTGAATTCCCAACATGCGGGGTGTAAACAAGTTGATAATTTCTTTTTTTGTGCTCTATTTTCCAGAAATCTTCTATAATTCCTCTAAGGATTGCCCCCCTTGGAAGCCATATAACAAGCCCCGCACCTACATTTTCATCTATTAAAAACAGCTCCATCTCTTTTCCTATGGTTCTGTGGTCTCTTCTTTTGACCTCTTCGTAAAAGCTAAGTCTATTTTCAAGCTCGTCTTTACTCCAGAATGCAATTCCATAAATTCTCTGGAGCATAGGCCTTTTGTTATCCCCAAGCCAGTAAGCGCCTGCAAGGGCAGTTAATTTAAAGCTCCCGGCAAGAGCGGTTGATGGCAGATGCGGCCCTTTGCAAAGGTCTATAAATCCATCCTGCTTATAAACTGAAACAGTCTTTTCATTTAGCCTTTCGATAAGCTCTACCTTATATGGCTCTCCAAGGTTTTTAAATAGCTCTATGGCACTATCTTTATCAAGCTCTGACCTCTCTATCTTGTAATCTCTCTGGATTATCTCTTCCATCTTCTGCTCTATTAGCGGTAAATCCTCCGGGGTTAGCTGTCTGTTTTCTATCTCTACATCGTAATAAAACCCATCTTCAGTTGTGGGTCCAATGCCTAATCTGACAACTCCGTAGAGCTCTTTAAGAGCCTGTGCAAGAATGTGAGATAAGCTATGCCTCATTATCTCCAGTGCACTGCTTGAGTTTTTCTCAACCGGTTTTATCTCACCTGAGGTAAAAACCCCCGTCTGAAGGTCTAAAATCTCGCCATTGATTTCTATACCAAGAGCATCCTCTATACCAAAGGCTTTCAGTATCTCCTCTACTTTTGTCCCTTCTTTGAACTCTTTTGTGTGCTTGCCAAAGCAGAGTTTGATCATGCCTTAATTATAGCTTTGGGTAAAAATTTATATTTAGCTTGACAAAGATGCAAACATGCTAAATAATAGAATATTCCAGTGGAGGATAGGATATGGCGCTTCGTATAAGACTTGCCAGATACGGAAGAACTCACCATCCGATATACAGAATCGTGGTAGCTGAATCCTCTGCGCCAAGAGATGGCAAGTGTGTTGATGTGATAGGCACTTATGACCCTATTTTGTCAAAACTTGAGAGTTTTAACATCGACAAATTTCAATATTGGCTTCAGCGTGGTGCTAAACCTACTGAGCGTGTAGAAACTATCATCAAGAAGAATTCAGGAGGTGAAAAATGAGCCAGCTCAAGCAACTGGTGGAGATTGCAGCCCGCTCTCTGGTAGACAATCCAAACAAAGTAAGCGTCCATCAAATTGACGGTGAAAAAACTGTCGTCGTGGAGTTGCGGGTTGACAAAGAAGACCTTGGCAAAGTCATAGGCAAGGACGGGCGTATAGCCAGGGCTCTTAGAACAATCCTTGCATCTATGGGTAAAAAGCAAAACAAGAGGGTAGTGCTGGAGATATCAGAGTGAGAAAAAGCCTCAAGATGGCTGAAACCCCACTTGAGGGTCACCCTGATAAACTGGCAGACCTGATAGCCGATGCCCTGCTGGATGAATTTATAAGAAAAGACCCCTACAGCAGGGTGTCGCTTGAGATAATGATTCACAGCGGTTTTACCATCGTGGCAGGCCATGTCTCCACCGATGGTTATGTAGACATTCATACCCACGTTCGCAAAACCATAAAAGAGGTTGGCTACAATCGCCCCGAATACAACTTTGACGCGGACTCTTCCGCAGTCCTTACCTCTATAGAAGAGCAAAGCCCGGATATAGCAACCGGCATATCCTCAGACGGAGCCGGAGACACGGCAACCGTGGTGGGCTTTGCCTGCGACGAAACGCCCTCTTATATGCCCCTTCCTATATACCTTTCAAATCTTATTGCCAGCAAGCTCTCAGAGCTTAGAAAGTCAGGAAATGCAAGTTTTCTAAGGCCAGACGGCAAGGTTTTAATAACTGTGATGTACGAAGACGAAACGCCCTCTTTCGTTAAAGATATTGTGGTATTTTGCCAGCATGAGCCAGATGTCTCCAGTAGCACCATCTTTGATTTTGTTTACGAAAATGTCATAAAACCATCTGTTCCAGAGCATCTTCTAAAAGGCACAAACATCTTAGTAAACCCATCCGGAAGGTTCGTCCTTGGGGGTCCAGCAGCGGATGTAGGTCAAACTGGCAGAAAAGCCGTCTCTGATGCCTATGGGGATGTAGCCTATTCAGGTGGGAGCTCCTTCTCTGGCAAAGACCCTACAAAGACCGACCGCACTGCTTCTTACATGGCCAGAATGATGGCAAAGCATGTGGTTGCCAGTAAACTTGCCAGAAAGTGCCTTGTAAAAATGGCTTATGCCTTTGGTGTTAGTCATGTAATAGCCTTTGAGGTCGAAACCTTTGGCACAGAGTCAGTCCCCGTGGATGTTATATCAAAGACTCTAATAAAAACCTTCCCAACATCGCCAAGGGGCATGATTGATATGCTCTCTCTAAGAAGACCAATTTATAAATCAACTGCCTGCTATGGTCACTTTGGCAAGGAATATCTCCCCTGGGAAGCACTAAATTACCTAGAGCCCTTCTTAGAGCTCCAAAAGAGCGTCTAAATAAATAGCCCCGCCTACGGCGGGTAAATCCCTGCCAAGAGCTCTGTAAAGCCCGTCGTATCTGCCACCTCCTGCCACGGCAAATGGCAAGCCGCCGCAGAAAAACTCAAAAACCATCCCTGAGTAGTATTCCTGCGACCTCACCTCTGATAGGTCAAACTCAACGCTCTGTAAGTTTCTACCAAGCTCCAAAAGTCGCTCGCAAGCCCCTCTTAGCTCAGGATACTTTCTGGCAAAATCTTCAACCATCGTCTCCCCGCCTTGCGCAAGAACTAGCTCTCTTAACTCCTGATGATGCTTTAGAGCACTTAAATTCTTCTGAAGCACCGCACTAAAGAGCTCAGTGTTTTCCCTAAGCAACCACCTCACTATAGAAACATCCCCTATTATTATTTTTAAATCTTCAAGCGCGCTTACGCGCAAAAAGTTTTGTATTTTTTTAATAACCAAAATCTCAGCGTCTATAGTGCTATCTCCTATTACTTCAATTCCTAATTGAAAACTCTCACCTCTTGTGCTAAAAGTGCTCCCAAGGTAAAAAACCTTCAGAGGGAGCTCCAGCTCTGTGTGCTTACTTAAAAACCTCGCCACGCTCTCTGTCCAGTCTCTTCTAAGACACATAAAACCATTTCCTGATTGACCCACAACAAGTCCATCAGGCGCAATAGCTTCTTTTCTTATCTCAATACTTGGCAACATCAAAAACTCAAAATCATTGAAAACCTCACAGGCTTTGCAAATAAGCCCCCATAGTTTCTTTGATTTATCAAGACCAAAATAAACCTCCTGAAACCACACTGCTAAATTCTAAACGCTCTGGTTTTTAATATAACCTCTTCCCACTCTCTTTCAGGGTCTGAGTCGTAAACTATCCCTGCCCCTGCAAAGTAAGACACAACCTCATCAAAGATATGCGCTGTCCTTATCAAAACGCTTAGAGTAAAGTCATTGCCCTTTAAAATCCCGGCGCATCCGCAGTAAAACCCTCTTGGGTAGAGCTCTAGCTGATTTATTATCTCAAGCGCTCTTTTTTTAGGAGCCCCAACGACAGAAGCGGGTGGAAATGTCTTTAGTAAAATTTCATAGCTTTCTAAATTGCTAACAGAGCTTACACAAGAGACCATCTGATAAAGCGTTCTAAAGCGCTTTAGCTTAAAAATCTCCTCTACTTTAACGCTCCCGGACTTTGAAACTCTGGCAAGGTCATTTCTTACTACATCCACAATCATTAAATTCTCTGCCCTGTCTTTTTCGCTCTTTAAGAGCTTTTTTGCATCTTTTGCAGTGCCTTTGATAGGACAGCTCATTAGCTTAAACCCCTCTCTTTTTAAAAAAAGCTCCATAGAGCCGCTAATTATTTCAAACTCTTCAAACCCCAAATAAAAACCAAAAGGCACAGGCTGTTTTTTAAAAAACTCAAGAAAAAGAGACTTTCCATCGCCTACTAATTCAAAGTCAAACCTTGTGGTCAGGTTTATCTGATAAATATCCCCCTCTTTTATTAGCTCTTTGGCTCTCAGTATGGAGTTTACAAAGTGGTTTTTTTGCTCTGCTTTTGAGATTTCAGAAAGTTTTATCTGTTTTATTCCCTGAAAGTAGCTTTCAAATCCTTCGATTTCAATAAGCAGTATTTTTTCAAAGCCGTAGGTCTTTGTCTTCACACCAAGAGACTCTCCAGACTGGGAAAATGGCACCAGCAGAAAACCAAGCTCGACTTTATTTATCTCTCTAAAACTATCAAGGCTTTTAAAGCCTTTTATCTTTGCTCTTTGGATGTTTTTGGTGCCAAACCAATCTCCAGAGAGTAATAGCTCCATCTTTTAAAAGTGCGTCCCTGGGAGGATTCGAACCTCCGACCTCGAGATTAGGAATCTCGCGCTCTATCCTGCTGAGCTACAGGGACTTCAGAGCTATTTTACAACCGCGCCTGTCATCAGGTAAAATATTACCAGATCAAGCTCCCCAAGGCTTATTTTTAAATCTTTTGCAATCTCCTCAAGGGCTTTCTCTGCACTAAAGTAGTTCTTGCACCCTATCTTGTTAAGATCTAAGAATCTTCTGATATGTCTATCAACTATCGCAACATCCAGCCTTCCTGTGTTTCTTAAAAAATGCGAAGCCTCTTTGGGACCAAGTCCTTCAACTTTTAGTTTGGAGTTTTTATCATAAAGCTCCTGTCTTATCTGTTTTGAGTCTTTACTGCTTTTGATTAATTTTAGGATCTGCTCTATCTTTTCTCTTGCTTTGACTATCCTCTTTGCTCTATCTGGAAATCTATATCCAAGAGATTTTAGTCTATCTCTAAGCTCCGCTTCATCTAAGTTAAAAAACCCATCTATACCTATCTCGCTCTGGATTTTAACCGCCTTTGTTGCGGAAAAACCCGCAGTCAATATGCAAAAGCAAAGCTCAGAAAATATATCCGCCTCGTATTCTATCCCCAATAGTTTTCTGAAGTTAAACCTTACCTTTCCCTCTTTTCCAAGTTTTTCAAACTCAAAAATCCTAAATTTTACCTCAGTTTCTATTAACGAGCTCAAAAATTGCCCTTGCGCTATCAAGCGCCGACTCTCCTCTAAGTCCCATAAGCCTTGCAATTTCCTCAAGTCTATCATCTGTTATGTCTTTTAAGTAAGCCCCGGAATTGTCTTTGTAGGTTTTAAAGTGTCTATCCGCAAAACCTGCAAGAATCGGTGAGTGAGTGACTGCTATTACCTGCATCTTTTTTGAGAGCTCTTTTATAAACCCTGCCATTTTGTAGGCGCTATCGCCGCTAAGACCTGCGTCAACCTCGTCAAGGATGTAAGTTCCCTCTTCTCCCGCAACTATAAAAACCGCCAGCGATATTCTGGATAGTTCCCCGCCAGAGACCTCCTTTAGAGGTATTAAATTCCCATCTTCAGAGCCAAACAAAAACACCGGTATCCCCTCTTCAGAGAGTTCTAAATAAAGAGCCTTACTCCCTAATCCAACAGTGCTTAGAACCTCTGCTATTTTCTGACAAAAAGAAGGTTTTTTGCTGTGTATCTCTTTTATTAAGTTTTCTTGAGTTTGTTTTATAAGAGATTCTACACTCTTTAGAGCTTCTTCGATCTTACTTAGCTTTATTTCAATAGATTCAATTTCATTTAGCTGGTCTTTTAGTTTTTTAAGATGCTCAAATACCTTATCAAAGTCCATTTTATATCGCCTTGCGAGACTCTGGGCTTTAAAGATTTTCTGATTTAGCTCTTCAATCTCTTCCTGAGAGATGCTAACTATCTTTTTTGAAATTGAGCTATAGATTTCGCTTAGTTTATCCAGCATTTCTTCTATGCTATTTATTTCTTCGTGGTTTTTAAGTGTGCTGATTAATTTCTTAAGTCCCTGCTTAAGACCTGAGATAATCTCAAGAGCCGTGCCAAGGTCTCTGTTTTGCTCCTCCAGACTTGATAGCTCTTCCAGTCTCAGCCTTGCCAGATTGTAAGTCTCTGGGGTTAAATCACAGGATTCTATCTGAGCTATCTCTTCGCGCAGGGCTTTTTCAAGAACCGGTCTTTGTGCCTCAAGCAGTTTTAACTCAGATATTTTGCTCTCTAATGTTGATTGTTCCCTCTTTAGCTGATTTAACTTTAGTCTAAGATGCGAAGTTTTGGCAAAACTGTCAAATATTTCTGTCTGAAAGTCCTGCCTAGTTAGCTTTATTTTATCGTGTTGCCCGTGGAAAAACACCTTTGAAAAGACTTCCTTGATTGCCTTTTTTGAGCTAAGTTTATCTTTTATGTAAAATCTTGACTTTCCTGAGCGCACTTCTCTTTTGATTTTTATTTCTTCTCCATCTTTTAAAAGGGTTGCTTCAACCAAAGCCTCAGAGGGACTTTTTCTGTCTTCCCCCATAAGAAAAGCTATGCTACTTAAAAAGATTGATTTTCCGCTTCCACTCTCGCCTGTGATTACATTAAGACCTTTGTCAAAATAAAGTTCCTGATTTTGAAATATTAAAAACTTCTCTATTCTCAAGGCGGATATCATATAGCGCCTTTTTTTGCCAGGGTTTTCTCAAGAACCTCGATGGTGTATGCGAGTTGTTTATCGAGTTTTTTTCTCATCTCCAGTCTCTTTAATGAGTTTACCGCCCATGTGTGTCCCTTTTTGCCAAAGAGACTTGATATTTCCTGATGAGAAAGCCCAAGCAAATGCCTTAGCAAATAAACAGTCACAAGCCTTGCTTTGCTGACTCTTCTTTCGCGCGAAGCGCCAAGGAGTTCTTCCATCCCAAGTCCAAAAAATTTTGCAATCTGTGATAGGGTGTTTCTGAGTCTTTGATTGAGCTGTGGCACTGCTCTTATGCCGGTTAATTTGAGTGTTCTTATAAAGCCCTCGATCTGTATTGCGTTAAAGGCGGTGTTGTCAAACACATGCTGTATATAAGGCTCTTTTGGCTCAAGCCCCGCTTCTATGAGTTTTTGCTCTATGAGCTTTCTTTTTGCACTCTCGTCAAGAAATATCTCAAACAAAAATCCTCCTGAAAACCTGCTAATTAACTTATCTGAAATGTCTCTTATTTCAGACGGATGACAATCAGATGTTAAAACCACGGGTCTTTTATATTTTGTAAAGTTATCAATAAGCATCAAGAGCTCAATCTGAGTTTTTGATTTACCGCTTAGAAGCTGAACATCATCTATTAATAATGCCTGAGTTTTTGAAAAAGTAGCTCTGAATTTGTCTATTTCCCCGGCTTTCACATGCTTTACCATCTGTTCATAAAAGTCAAGCCCGGAAAAGAGCCTCACAGAAAAGCCATTAAGAGTTAATGAGTTGCCAATAGCATGCAAAAGATGGGTCTTGCCACTGCCTGTGGGACCATAGATATAAACGACCTCTCCCTGTGGATTTTGAGTAAGTTTATAGCATGTCTCGTAGGCAATTTTTGTCCCGCTACCTACTATAAAGTTTTCAAATCTAAATTTGTCCAAAACTCCTGTGTCTTTTTTGTTTACTTCTTCCTGAGATTTTACGGTTATTGTTTTGGTGTATGCCTGAAGTCTTTTTGATATGTATTCCAGCACCCACCTTTTATAGTCAAGGGAAGGGGTAATAATCAGGACATTGTTGGCAGTTTCTTCTATGTAAAACTGTCTGAAAAGCTGAAAAGCTATTCTATCAAGCCTTTCAATGTAAAGTAAAAACTCTCTCATAGCTACATTCCTCTAAATTTATGAGGTTTTGAGAGCTGTTTGTTTTACATCAGGTTAGCTAAAGAGTATTTTAACTAACCTTTATAGACTTCCAAAGGCATTTTAGAAATTTTAACCCTGAAATTTTTCCCTGCCACTTCTTTTAAATACCTCTTCAGCACCTTTGGGATACCCTCTCATAAAACTGTCAGATACTGAGATTTTCTATTGCGAGCTTTAGGGTATGGACTGTCTCATGTATGTGCTCTTTATCTGCACAAAGTGGCAACATAATAACCATCGTATCCCCAAGTGGTCTTAGGAAAACCCCCATGTCCCTGCAAGCGCGCGCTACTTTAAATCCCACCCTCATTCCATAATCAAAAGCCTCACCGCCTTCTTGCCTTAGCTCTATGCCTGCCATAAACCCAAGTCTCCTTATGTCCCATACATACTTAAGCCCTGAGAGCTCTTTAAGGAGCTCTTTTAGAAACTCTATCTTTTCCGGAAGATAACTTAAAGTGTTTTCCTTTTCAAAAACCTCAAGGCTTGCAAGTGCTGCGGCGCATCCGAGGTTGTTGCCTGTGTATGTATGCCCATGGTAAAACTGACGCTTTTGACCAAATTCACCAAGAAACGCTTCAAAGACCTCATCTTTGGTTAAAGTTGCGGCAAGGGGTAAATAACCCCCGCTTAGACCTTTCCCAAGGCATAGAAAATCGGGGCTGACAGATTCCTGCTCGCAATAGAACATGCTTCCGGTTCTTCCAAAGCCCGTGGCAACCTCGTCAACTATCAACAGCACATTTTTCTCTTTGCAAAGATCAGAAACCTTCTTCAAAAGCCCCTTTGGATATGGAAGCATACCTGCAGCCCCCTGAATGCCCCCTTCCATAATTGTTGCAACTATCCCTTCCTGACTTTCTTCTATTACTCTCCTTAAGAGCTCTACGAGCACATCCACGCATTTAGAGTCTTCGAGTTTATTTTCTTTGCAAAAAAGGTAAGGCGAAGGCAGTCTGTGAACTTTAAAAATGAGGTCTCTAAAGGCTTCGTGAAAGAGTCCTATGCCCCCAACGCTTACGGCGCCAAGGGTATCGCCATGATATGCCCCGTCGAAGCTTATAAAGCCTCGCCTATCCTCGCCTTTGTGTTTCCAGTATTGATAGGCCATCTTTATGGCAACTTCAACCGCCTCGGAGCCATCTTCACTGTAAAAGACCTTGGTAAGTCCCTCTGGAGCTATCTCGCAGAGTTTTTTAGAAAGCATTATGGCAGGGATGTTAGAGCTACCTAGGGTCGTCGTGTGCGCAACTTTTGAAAGCTGTTCGATTATAGCCCTGTTTATGTGAGGATGGTTATGCCCATGAACATTGCACCAGAGCGAAGATATCGCGTCTATGTATTTTCTTCCCTCTATGTCATATAGATAAACACCCTCGCCCCTTTCAAAAATCAGGTTATCTTCCTGAGAATAAACCTGCATCTGAGTAAAAGGATGCCAAAAATGCTCATTGTCCCAGATTCTTAAGAGCTCTCTATTCACAGAGATAGCTGAGATATTTTTTTGCTGAGGTTTTCTACATGCCCTTTGGCTTTTACATTGTATAGAGCGATGGCTATCTTACCCTCTTTGTCAATAACAAAGGTGCTCCTTATTATCCCTTCGCTCTCTTTTCCGTATAGTTTTTTCTTGCCATATGCACCAAAGGCTTTGGCAACTTTAAAATCCGGGTCTGAAAGCAATGTAAAGTTAAGACCGTATTTTTGCATAAACTTTTTGTGAGACTCTATGCTATCGGGGCTTACTCCGTAGATATCAATGCCTATGGCTTGAAGATGGTCTCTAAAGTCGCAGGCTTCTGTGGTGCAACCGGGCGTGTCGTCTTTTGGGTAAAAGTAAATGACATAAGCCTTGCCTTTTAGGTCTTTTGAGCAAACCCTTACTTCCCCCTGCGGGGAAACACCTTCAAGACAAAACTCAGGAGCTAACTGATTTACCTCAAGCACAAAGTAGATTATAAGCCAAAAGCGGGCGACGGGACTCGAACCCGCGACCTCCTCCATGGCAGGGAGGCGCTCCACCGTCTGAGCTACGCCCGCGCAGTGCCGAGAGGCGGAATCGAACCGCCGACCCCCCGGTTTTCAGCCGGGTGCTCTACCAACTGAGCTATCTCGGCAATCCACTTTAATATCTAACATGGCCGGAAGGGTTTGTCAAGCCCATCGGCCCTGGCCCCACCCCTATACTTCCCCTACCACGTCCGCCAGCGGCCGGCCTTTCGTTTCGTAGGGCAGCGATAAGGCCGCCAGCCCCGAGATCCCATACGCGGCGGCGAAGACGGTCAGGGCCAGCGGCATGGAGACCCCTAGCAGGTATCCCCCGAGGGTGGGCGCGAGCGCCCCAGCGATCCGGGTCATCCCGCTGGCCGCGCCCATGCCGGTCGTGCGCAGCTGGGTGGGATATGCCTCCGGCGTATACGCATAGAGAGCCCCCCAGGCTCCCAGGGCGAAGAATGACATCCAGATCGCTGCCGCCACATAGGCGGGCAGGGAGACCGCCGCCGCGAACAGATAGGTGAAGACCCCACTGGCGATCAGATACAGCCCCAGGGTCATCCGCCGACCGATCCGCTCCACCAGATAGGCGGCCGAGAAATAGCCCGGAAGCTGGGCCAGGGTCAGAAGGAAGATGTATTCATAGGAGCGAAGGAAGGTCAGTCCGCGCTGGACGAACAGGCTGGGCAGCCAGGTGAAGACCCCATAGTAGCCCAAGGAGATCCCAAACCAGATCAACCATAACAGCGCCGTCGTTCGGGTGTAAGGACGGCGCCACAGGTCCCCCACCGTGACCCGCGGCGCCGATGGTGCCATCAGTCGGATTCCTTCCGGAAGCGAGGCGCCGTTCTCCCGGGCAACCTGAGCCAGAACGGCGCGGGCCTCTTCCTCGCGGCCGTGGACCAGGAGGAAGCGTGGGGATTCCGGGACATATCGACGGATCCAGAAAACGATGAGGCCCGGCAGGGCGGAGATCGCCAGGAGAGGCCGCCATCCCACTCGCGGCACGATGAGCCAGGCCAGCCCCGCCGCCATCAGCGCTCCCAGCGCCCAGAAGGCCTCCAGATAAACCAGGTAACGTCCTCGCTTCTGGCGCGGCAGATACTCCGCGAAGATCGCATAGTCCACCGGCAACGTGCCGCCCACGCCGAAGCCGGTCAGCGCTCGCAGGAGGATCAGGGTTGCGAAGTTCGGCGAGAAGGCGGAGAGCAGACCGAAGCCGGAGTCGATCAGCACCGTCAGGATGAAGCCGAGCTTGCGACCGATGCGATCGGAAAGCGTCCCCCAGAACCAGGCCCCGGCCAGCATCCCCAGGAAGATGGCCGTGCCCAGCAGGCCCGCCTGGGCTGTCGTCAGCCCCCACTCCTGCCGGATGGCCGGCAGCGCAAAGGAGATCAGCAGGACCTCCATGGCATCCGCCGCCCATCCGGCGCCGCAGATCGCCATCAGCTTGTATTGAAACCGGCCCAGGCCCACCCGATCGATGGCTTCCTCGAAGGTCAGCGTTAAAGTAGCCACGGGAGCCCCCTCTGGGTTTGGTTTCGAAGCGCGGGCGAGGCATTGCCTCACCCGGAATGCAGGGTCAATTCCCCCTCTCATCCCCGCCCCCCGAGACCCAAGGGCCTCGGAAAGGGGAGGGGCACCGTGCACGGTGCCCTTCCCCTTTCCGGCGGGCGTGGCCACCTATCGAAGGCACGACTTCGGAGGGTAGAGCCACCCGGAGCAACTCTGCCCGCCTGGCCTTATTCCACCAGATACCCTCGTTGCCGTAGCGCCTCCCGCGCCCGTTCCAGGATCTCCGGATTCCGCGCCTCCAGGGTGTGGAGATGCAATCCGTCAGTCAGCTCGCTCAGCAGCCGAGCCCCTGTGCGCCGCAGGGCTTCCATGAACTGACGGACATCCTCCCGAGAGGCGATGTGCAGGCTTCCCCGCAGTTCTCCGTAGATCGCGTGCTCCACGATCACATCTACCACCTCAACTCCCAGATCCACCAGAAGCGTCAGCTCATCCTCCGTCTGATCCGGGGTATGGCGGACAGCGACCAGCATCCGGTGGGCTGGACGGGCGCTGGGAAGGCAGTAGCCCCGGGGCGTTGCTAGGATCTCCACCCCCGCCGCCCGCAGCACGGCCATGTCCTGAACGATAACCTGCCGGCTGGTCCCCAGGCGCTGGGCCAGCTCCGAACCGGTGAGCGGCCGGCCAGCC
>JBCNVD010000040.1:0-24477 GCA_039630345.1 Aquificaceae bacterium | reverse complement strand
CTCTGAAGTAAGACATGCCCTGACCAAGCATGGCGGGAACCTAGGCTCCGCAGGGTGCGTATCTTATCTCTTTGAGAGCGTTGGTCTCATAGAAGTTAGCAAAAACTCAATTGATGAGGATAAACTCTACGAACTATCCATCGAAGCAGGAGCGCTGGATTTTGAAAGCGCTGAAGGCTCTTTTTTTATCTATACTTCACCCAGGGAACTTTATAACGTAAAAGACATTCTTGAAAAGTCAGTCCCTGTTGAGAAATCAGAGTTAACTTTTAGACCAACTACTTTGGTTCAAATAAGTGACGAAGATAGCGCAAAGAAAATTCTTAAACTCCTTGATGCGCTGGATGAACTAGATGATGTAAGGCAAGTTATAGCAAACTTTGACATTCCTAAAGAGATACTTTCCAAAATAATGGACTAAAGCCATACATCGATTAGGCTAAAAACCATATAAACAATCGAAACCATACCGCTTAGATTAAAAAATGCAAAATTTAGCCTGCTAAGGTCGTTTTCTTTAACGATAGAGTGTTGATATAACATTATCATCCCTGATAGAAAAACTCCAAAAGTGTATATACTTCCCAGAGTTTCTATTAGAAAGACCATAAAAAGCATAGAGATGAACGTAAGTATATGTAAGTAAGTTGATATTATGAGAGCTTTTTTTACGCCATACTTTGCAGGTATAGAGCCAATGCCATATTTAAGGTCAAAATCTCTGTCAAGAAGCGCATAAAGTATGTCAAAACCGCTTACGAAACTTGCCATTGTAATTCCCAAAACTATTCCCCCAATTGAGATCTGTTCTTTAAGAGAGAGCTCCACTGCCAGTGGCACAAGAAAGTAGATAACCCCAAGCGCAAAATGTGGATAGCTGGTGTATCTTTTTGCATAAGGATATAAAAATAGAGCCAATAAAACTATCCATGAGAGAAAAAGTGTGTAGATATTTATAAAAGCGCAGGAGAGAACAAAAAGGGCTATCATAGAGCTCGTAAAGGCTTTTATCTGCGAGGTGCTTAATTCTCCGCTTACGTGAACTTCTGCTTGCATGCGCGGATTTAGCTTATCTATCTCAAGGTCTATAAGTCTATTTAGAGCCATCCCTGTAAGTCTTGCACTTATAAATGCCAGAAAGAGCACTATTGTTTTATAAATTTCAGGAAAAGAGCCGTAAAGAATTGCTATGCTGGCTATTAAAAATGGCAAGGCAAATACTGTGTGTTCCAGTTTTGTAAGTTTTGCGAAACTCTTTAGCATTTATTTTCTTAAAAATAGGTTTAAAACTATCGTCAAAACTATGCTGAGAAGAATAGATGTTGCTATTGGGATATAAATAGTTAGATTGTTTCGCTGAATGAGAATATCACCGGGCAGTCTCCAGCGCTCTAAAAAGTAAGATAAAATTCCTGCAAGAATTAGCAAAACCCCTGCTAATATTAAAAACTTACTCATCAAGGGTTGGGTCTGGGCGCTTGCCTGTTAGTATCTCTATTAGCTCCTTTACAGGTATTATGCCCTGTTTTTTAAGTCTGTAGCCGTTTGCGCCGCTTATGAAGATTCCCTCTTGATAGTCTCCAAGCCATGCTTTGCCAAGTCTGTCCGCTATGCAAAAGCCTACCTTTTTGGCCTCTTCGCCGCTGTTGCAGGGCGTTACGCAATTTGAAACACACCCGTTCCAACCATTGTAACCAGACAGAAGCCTTTCAATAAACGGGGTTTTTACAACGCGCAGAGGATAACCAACCGGAGATTTAAATAAGATTATGTCCTCTTTCTCAGCAGAGAGCAAAATCTTTTTGTAAGAAATAGGCGCATCGCATTCCACAGTACTTACAAAACGCGTTGCAATTTGAGCCCCGCTTGCACCGAGGTTTATAAACTTAATAATATCTTTATAGCTCCACACCCCGCCTGCTACCAAAACCGGAATATCTCCCCAGCTTTTTGCCTCTTTTAAAACATCTGGCAAAAGGTTTTCCAGTTGAAACTCGGGTTTAAAGCAATCTTCGAACTTAAAGCCCTGATGACCGCCTGAGAGGGGACCTTCAAGAATAACAATATCTGGAAGCCTTCTATATCGCTTATGCCAGGTTTTACAAATGAGATTTAAAGCCCTTGCGGAAGAGACTATAGGTGCAAGTGCGACATTTGCATCTCCTACATATTCGGGTAGCTTTAGAGGAAGGCCTGCGCCTGAGATTATGAGGTCTACCTGAGCCTCTACTGCATCTTTAACGACCCTGCCATAGTCTGTTATTGCACAGAGGATATTTACCCCTATTGCGCCATTGCCCATAGAGGTCTCTTTAGCTTTTTTTATCATGATACTTAGCGCTTCTTTGCTGTGGGCAAAGACAGAGCCTATCGGTCTTCCAAAGCGGTCTCTTTTGACAAGGTTTGGAAATCTATACCCTGTTCCGACTGCGGATATAACCCCTACTGCACCCTCTTTTGCAACTGCGCCTGCCAGCTTTTCCCAGGATATTCCGACTCCCATACCGCCCTGCACTATTGGAATCTGGATGACTTTTTCCCTTATTCTTAAACTTGGTAAGGACATGATAAAAATATAATCTATGCAGGGGCGGGATAACGGACTAATCATAATTTACGCAGTTATTGGACTCTTTCTCATAAGTCAGACGATGGTGGTGAGTGTGAATTTAGTGCCTTATTTTATAGAAAATCCTCTTGAGTTAAAAATATATAGAAAGAGTATTTTACACGCTATTGTGTTTGGTTTTGGGCTTTTTGTCGCTTTACGGATTTCAAAATTTGACTATAGAAGGTTTTTAAATCCAAAAGTGGTCTATTTTATGGTATTTACTTCTCTTTTGAGTTTGATTATAGTGCTTATAAAAAAGTTAGCTTCTGGAAAAAATGTGGAACGCTGGCTATTTGGCACCAGCGTCCAGCCACTTGAGTTTGTAAAGATTAGTCTTCTTATATTTATGGCGTATTATATCTCAAGTAAAGGGAGCTTAAGGAGTTTTGCGCACTTTATCTGGGCTTTTTTTATAGTTTTATGCCATGCTGTTTTGTTGTTTTTTCAGCCGGATAAGGGAGGAGCTGTTTTTATAACGCTTCTTAGCTCGGCAATGGCTTATGTTGGGGGAATATCAAAAAAGCCTCTTCTAATAGCAGGGGTTTTTTCGTTTTTTATAATCCAGCAACTTATAAATATGGAAGGGTATGTAGGCAGGCGTATCTCGGCTTGGAAAGACCCTTTTGCGGATGTTTACGATAGTGGCTATCAGATAGTGCAATCAATATACGCTCTTTCCAAAGGTGGTCTATTTGGCGTTGGAATAGGTCAGGGGCTTCAAAAAGCAGGGGCTTTGCCGACTGCAGATACAGATTACATTCTTGCAACAATTGGCGAAGAGATGGGTTTTATCGGTATTTTGCTGGTTAGCTTTTTATATTCTATGCTGGTTGGCGGGCTTTTTTATTACTCTTTTAAGGTCAAAGAGGTCGCTGGAAGACTGTTGCTTTTTGGTATTGGCTTAAATTTTATGCTGGCTTTTTTCTGGAATTCTGTTATGGTTTCGAATTTATCACCTCCAAAGGGTATTGCATTACCATTTTTGAGCTATGGTTCTTCTAATTTATTTGCATCTATGTTGATGGTTGGCATTGCGCTCTCTGTCATAAGGAGTAGCTCCCTGGCAACACGCTCTGGCTCTATTGCTTTTAAGCACTGGTAGGTTTTTGTGATGCATCTTTTCGGATTTGGTGAGCATGGCGAACAGCTTATTTCGGGCGTTAAGTATTTCCCATAAACTGGATAAAAGCCATACTGCGGTCCTGTTGATGTATATATGCATAAAGCAGGCACATTAAGGGCGTTTGCAACATGTATGGCAGAAGAGTCGCAGGAAATTACGGCTTTTGACATTGAAATTATTGCCATAAACTCTCTTATGCTGGTCTTTCCCTGAAGGTTTATGCCTCCCTCAATGGGCTCATCTCTCTTTCCTATAATAACGCAGGGAAGGTCAATAAGCCTTATTAGTTCTTGCCATCTTTTCCATTCTTTTAATTTAAATTGGGATTGTGGAGCCAAAACAACATAATTTTCAGGCAATTTAAACTTTTCACGCGCAAGCGCTTTTTCTTCTTTGCTTACAAAGAGTGTCATGGGTGCTTTTTTGAGCCAGGGGAAGAGACTCCTTGCGAGTTTTAGGTTTCTATCTATTTCATGCTCTTGCCAGAGATGCTCAACTCTATTTGGGTAAAGAAAGGATAGTTCTGCGCGGGCAAAGCCCGCGCGCTTTTTGACTCCTGAAAAAAATAGCATGAGGGAGGTTCTCATAGACCTGTGGGGGCTTATGATTGCATCAAAGTCTTTGATGACTTTTATGAGCCTGAATGTCTCTTTGAGGGTTTTGTTAAATGGTATGACCCTGCAAGGAAGACCTTTAAGGAGCTCTGTTGCGAAAGGTCTTGCAAGGATGGCCACCTCTTCAAAGCGTTTGCTTTGCCAGAGTGAGTTAAGGAGTGCTGTAGAGAGCACCACATCGCCAAGATAGGCGCTCTGGACCACGAGAACCTTCATCTCATATTTGAGATGTTGGCTATTTTCCAGCGCTTTTGGTCTTTGATCAGGATAAAGTTAACCAGCGATTCTTTGCCGTCTTTGGAAATGAGTTTTGCGGTAACCTCTGTGTGGTTTTTGTCTATTTGTCTTGTGTCAAGGATTTTATATTTTTTGATGTTTTGTCCGATTGCGGAGAGAGTGCAAGATAGTGCTGTGGATTTTGATAAATCTACCATATTTATTGGCGAGCTGACCATGTTTTCCAGTGCTGATTTATAAGGCGTGTAGAGCATGTTAGTGGCATTTTCCCCTTTGCCGTCTTTTATGCTCGAGAGAAAGTCTTTAATGACCTCTTTTGAAGCCTCTGAGGGAGAATCCGAGCACGAGCGAAAGACGAAAAAAACACCAAGGATAACTATAAGAGTTACTAGGGCTTTTTTCATGAGCTTACCTCCGGAAAAAGATCTTTATGTATGCTTAAAGCACAGCTTTTGCCCTCGGCTATTGCTCTTACTACTGTATCTCCCCCATTTACCACATCTCCTGCTGCATAAAGCTTTGGTATGTTTGTTCTAAAGCGCTCGTCGGTTTTTATAGTCAAATATTTACTAAGCTCTAATTGCGGCAAGTCCTCATAGGCAATGGGGTTTGCCCCCTGACCTATGGCAAATATCACAGAATCACACTCAATTATGTGCTCGCTATTTTCCACCGGGATTGGCTTTGGTCTCCCTGAGGAGTCAAGACCCTCTAGCTTCATCTTTATGCATTTAATACCCTCTACTTTGTCTTTGCCTACAATCTCAACAGGCTGGGTAAGCCAGTGCAGGATTGCGCCCTCTTCTTGAATGTGGTCCCACTCTTCCTGACGCGCCGAGGATGTGTCTCTCGTTCTTCTATATACGACATGGGTTTCAACTCCAAGTCTTAAGCTAGTTATGGCACAATCCACCGCTGTAAAGCCCCCACCTATTATTACTGTCTTTTTCCCAAGGTCAATTGGGGTATCTGCGCCCCTTGCAGCTCCAAGCATCCCAACGCGCATCAAGACCTCTATGGCAGAAAAGACCCCGCCTAGATGCTCTCCGGGAATTCCCAGTTTTCCTCTCCCTGCTCCTACTGCCAAAAGCACCGCGTCATAAGACTCTAATAGCTCTCTTATACTAAGGCCTCTTCCTACTACTTTGCCAAAGAAGAACCTAACCCCGAGAGATTTAAGCCTGTTTACTTCCCACTCTATGATAGACCTATCCAGCCTTGCAGTCGGTATTCCATAAACCATTACCCCACCCGCAAAGGGCAGGGCCTCGTAAACATCCACGCCATATCCAAGAAGTGCGAGCTCATTCGCGCAGGACAATCCTGCAGGTCCTGCACCAACTATTGCAACGCTCTTGCCATTTGGGGGTTTTTTATCCTGTTTGGGTATAAATCCCATAAGCCTTACGCTATCTCCCACAAACTTCTCAAGAGCTCCTATACTTACCGGGAGACCTTTGTTTTTTCTATCTCTTACTGTATCGTAAAAGAGAATACACGAGCCTTCGCACTGGCGCTCCTGAGGGCAAACCCTTCCACAGATTGAGGGAAAAGGGTCGCTCTTTAGGATAACTTCGTAGGCACCAATGACATTGCCTTCGGTTATTTTTTTTATAAAGCCAGGGATGTCCACCCCAACAGGGCATGCTTTTATACAGCGCTGGTCTGCGTCTTTGCAAAAAAGACACCTCTGAGCCTCATCAAGCGCAAGCGTGGGCGAAAACCCGTGCGAATACTCTCTGTGGGTTTTAACCCGGAGCTTTGGCTCCATTGTGGGCTCTTTGTTTCTATCAAGATACCTGATTTGTTTTGGCATTAAAAATATTATAATTTCAGGCTGTGCTTTCAAAAAGGCTTCAGGGACTTTCTCAATCCGCTACTCTTTCGCTGAATGCCAAAATCAGCGAGCTTAGAGCTCTTGGCAAGGATATCATCGCCTTTGCCGCGGGCGAGCCAGATATCGACACACCTGATTTTATAAAACAAGCCTGCATAAAGGCTCTTAAGGAAGGAAAGACCAAGTACACCCCCTCTGGCGGTATTTTTCCCCTCAGGGAGATTTTAAGTGAGTCAATAAACGCGCGCAAGCGCGCAGATTATTCCCCTAGTAGCATCACCATCACCTCCGGGGCAAAGATGGCGCTCTTTCTGGTCTTTAGCGCTATTTTAGATGAAGGAGACGAGGTTTTAATCCCCTCTCCATACTGGGTTACTTACCCGGAGCAGGTCAAACTACTTGGGGGCGTGCCTGTATTTGTAGACCTTCCCGAAGATAGAGGCTTTGAGCTAATCCCGGAGCTTTTTATTGAGAGAATAACAACTCGCACCAAAGCTGTCGTGATAAATTCCCCCTGCAACCCAACGGGAGCGGTCTATACCAAAAGCTCTATAGAAAAGCTCGCCGAGATTTGTCTATCTAAAGGGATTTATATAATCTCAGATGAGTGCTACGAAGAGCTTACCTTCGACGGCATATTGGCTTTCTCACCGATTAGTATATCCAAAGAGGTAAGGGAAATTACCTTTCTTGTGAGCGCATTTTCAAAGAGTTTTTCAATGACCGGTTGGCGAGTAGGTTATGTCGCAAGCCCTGAGAGATTCTCAAAAGCAATAGAGAATCTAAATGGTCAAACCATATCAAACGCAACCAGCTTTGCCCAGTACGCAGCCTACGAAGCTCTGAAAAACCCGCTATCTATGGAGTTTTTAAAGTATCTAAGAGACACCTTTCAAAAGAGGCGAGATATTTCTTTCTCTGAACTTTCCAAACTGGGTCTTAGCGTCAATAAACCGTCAGGGGCTTTTTACATTCTTGCAAATTTTAGAAACTACCTAAGCTCTTTAGGTGAAGAGGAGCTTTTAAATGTCTTTCTTGATTTTGGCGTTGCGTGCGTTCCAGGAAGTCCTTTTGGCGCAAAAGGGCTCTTTAGACTCTCATTTTGCCTTAGCGAAGAAAATATCAAAGAGGGCATAAGGAGAATCTCTCTGGCTATTGATTCATTATCTCGCTGATAGACTCCGAGACGGTTTTTATATCCTCGCCAAGCAATATAAAGCCGTTTATCATTCTAAAGTTTTCCTTGCATACTTTCCCGAGATTTGTCACACTCCCGTTTTGCTTTAAATTGATGCTTGAGGGCAAATAAAAGTCTTTGCCATCTGTATGAAAGTCTTCCCTGCGTAGCTCTAACTCTAGCCCTTTTCTTCTAATGACTATACTCTCATATCGCTTGCTTAAAAACACCTCAACATCCCTTTCGGATAGTTCTTCAAAGAGCTCTTTTATTGAAATCTCAGCAGTTTTCATCTCTGGCACTTCTTTTACGCTTCTGCACTCCTGAAATACTGCATTTGGACAGACAGATTTGCAATATTGATGGTCTATTCCCTCAAAGAGAACCCTTACGGCTTCGCCTTTTGATGATATGAAATTCTTTTCGCCTATTTTTGCCAAAATTCCCGAGCGCTTCATCACCTCTCCCAGCTGAGGTTTTACATTCACAAAAACCAAAGAGACACCTCTTGAACGAAGGCTGTCTAGAAAGTCCTCAAGAACATCTGTAGCAGTGGCATCTAAATAGTTCATTGATTCGGCGTCTATAACCAGATACTTTGTATCTTTTGCACTATCTAGCTGGTTTTTGATTTCGCTAAAGATGTTTTCCGCGTTTGCATAGTAAATCGAAGCCTCGGGTCTTAAAATCGTTATCTGAGGGCATACCGGAAGGTTATACTCATCTGCGTCGACAAACACCTCTTTTTTAGGCTCTTTGCTAAGGCGACTGACCTTTGGATATAGACTTCTAAGCAAAAACAGCGAAAGCGATAGAAATACCCCGATAAATATCGCATAATCTGGCTTCATTATAAAAGAGAGTGCAAAGGTAGAAAGAGCGACTATTCCGTCGTTTCTGTTTGTTCTCCAGATTTGTAAAAAGTGCCCTGGTTTAACCAGGCTAATGACCGCCGTTATCACTATCGCAGAAAGAACTGCTCTCGGAAGGTAATAAAGAAGTGGACCCGCTAAAAATAGCGTTGTTATAACAAAAGACGCGCTAATTACATTTGCCATCCCGGTTTTTGCTCCGCTTTGAAAATTGACCGCAGAGCGAGAAAAAGAACCGCTGACAGGAAAAGACCTGAAAAAAGACCCGACAAAGTTTGCAAGCCCCTGACCTATGAGCTCTTGATTTACGCTTATTTTATCCTTCGTGCTTGCAGAGATATATTTAGCAATAGCATAAGCTTCCATAAAACCAATAAGGGCGATGATTGTGGCTTTTCCAAGGAGGCTATCAAGTAAATCAAGGTCAACGCTTGGCAAAGCGGGCATAGGCAAACCTGCTGGAATTTGCCCAACAACCCTTACGCCGAAGTTTTCGAGAGAAAGCCAGTAAGATAGCGATGTAAAGAGTATCACCGCAATCAGTGGAGAGGGTATGTTTTTGTTAACTCGTTTTAAAAACACTATCATTGCGATAGAAGTAATACCAATAGCAACCGTAAGAAGGTTTGTCTTTGGTAAATTTTTGATAATCTCGTAAATGTTTTGAAAGATCAGCTCTTTTTGCTCTACCTTAATTCCAAGAAGTGCTGGCACCTGGGTTGTTGCTATGATGATTGCCGCCGCGTTTGTAAACCCAAAAATAACAGCGTGAGAGACGAAATTTACCAAAAAGCCAAGTCTAAATACCCCAAGCAGTAGCTGTATAATCCCTACGAGCATTGCGGTCATAATTGCAAGCTCGATGAACTTTTCCTCCCCGGGTTTTGCAAAACTCGATAGAGAAACATATGTCAAGAAAGCAACTATCGCCACAGGGCCAGTCGCAAGTTGCGGGGAGCTCCCAAAAAGAGCCGCTATTATAACGGGTATCGAAGCAGCATATAGCCCATAAACCGGCGGAAGCCCTGCAATGATTGCATAAGCCATCGACTGAGGAACCAAAACAACAGCTACCGTGAGTCCTGCGAGGAAGTCTTTTCTGAATGTAGAAACATCGTAGCCCTTAAACCATCTTAGGAAAGGCAAAAACCTGTCCATCGGGTTTTTTATTTTAATCGCCTCTAAGCAGGTTTTTGCATAAGGCTTCTTATAAGGCTGGCCGGGCGCACCTCTTTTGGGCAAACATTGTTGCACTTGTTGCAGGATAGACACCTGTAGAGCCCGCCTTGAATTGATTGCTCGACTCTCTTTTGCTGATTGTTGTCTCTTGGGTCGCTAGAAAATCTAAATAGCTTTGCAAAAAAAAGTGGACCCAGATAAGACTCATCAAGTATCTGAGGGCAATAAGATTGACAGGCGAAGCAGAGTATGCAGTCAGCGGATTCCTCGACCTCTTTGCTCTTTTCCGGTTCTAGCGGTATGTTATTGGCAACTTCTTTAATCCAAAGAGCCATACTCTTTAGTTTCTTAATTTGATCTGATGGATCTACCACCAGGTCTTTAATGGTTGGTAAGTTTATAGGCTCGAATGTAACCTCTCTTTTCAAAAGCGCATAGGGCATAGCTTGCTCTTTACAGATGAGTTTTGGAAAGCCATTTACATTAACACCGCAGGTGCCACAAATTCCCGCTCTGCAAAACTGCCTTACCGTAAGGGTTGGGTCTATCTCATCGCGCACAAAGTTTAGCACATCAAGGAGGGTCATACCCTCACTAGCTGGCACTTCGTAACTCTCAAAAGTGGGCTTTTCGCCAGGCTTTTGCCTCTTTATTCTGATTTTCAAAACCACCTATGATAATATATGCTATTTTGTGATGTTAATCAAGCAGTTTAAAACAGAGGAGGAGTTTCGTCACTTTCTAAAATCTAAAGGTGTTAATGTCAGGTTTACAGAAAAGCTTGCTCCAAAATCCAGCTTTTTATCGATCTTTTTTGAGGGTTATGAACAATATGAATCCGAAATATTACAAGCTTCAAAGGCTTCCTGCACTGATTTTATAAAGCTAGAAACAGGCTTTTTGTTAATAGGCACTAGAGAAAACATAAATACTTTTTGTTCTCTGGTGGTTAAATCTCACAAAGACCTGGCATTTAAGATTTTAAATACTATTTCAAACTACAGAAAACTTCATTTCCGTCTTGAATATAACAAAAAGCTCCTAAACCTTGGATTAAAAACCGCCATAATGGGCGTTATAAACCTAACTCCTGATTCTTTCTCCGATGGCGGACTTATCAAGACTGCAGAAGATGCCCTAAAGCGTGCGGAGCAAATTCTTGAGGAAGGAGCTGACATTATAGACCTCGGGGCAGAATCCACAAGACCAAATTCCAAGAGAATAGATGCCAAAGAAGAGCTCTCCCGCTTGATTAAGCCTCTTGAATTAATAAGAAAAAACTTTCCAAATGTCTGGATATCTGTAGACACTTATAAATCAGAGGTTGCAAAACAGGCACTCGAGAGCGGTGCAGACATCATAAACGATGTTACGGGAGGAGTCTTTGACGAAAAGATTTATCAAGTAGTAAGCTCATATGCCTGCCCTTATATCATTGGGCATATCCGGGGAAGACCAGAAACATGGCTTACTGACCCGCCGGTTTACGAGGATGTTGTTTATGAAGTCATATCAGACCTTGAGCTGCGTTTAAGCTATCTTAAAGAAAGTGGTTATAAAGGTCTTGCTATTATTGATCCGGGAATAGGATTTGGCAAAGGCCCTTTGGAAAACCTCACTATCTTAAGAAGATTTTCGGAACTAAGAGTGTTTGGACTCCCTACGATGGTAGGGGTTTCAAGAAAGTCATTTCTGGGTTTTTTCTTAAAAGGGCTTCTTGGCAGGGAATATCAGCCTAAAGAGCGCCTAAGCGCAGGACTTGGGGCTATTGCAAACGCGGTGATGGAAGGATGCCATATAGTAAGAACTCACGATGTTGCCAAAACAAGAGAGTTTCTTGCACTTCTTGACTGTGTGAAAACCTGCTATGGAGCCTGATTTATTAAATTGGAGAGACCTTATTGATATCCTTGCGGTTTCTGTATTTTTCTATTGGATTTTAAAGCTTTTAAGACTCACCCGCGGTATGAGTATAGCTCGCGGGATAGGAATTCTTGGTCTTTTCTGGTTGTTTGCTGAAATCCTTGAGTTAAAAACCCTTAGCTGGATGTTTGAAAAGATATGGGCTGTTGGTATATTCTCTCTGGTTGTTATATTCCAGCCAGAGATTCGTAAGGCTCTTGGCAAACTGGGTCAGAGGGGAGCTCTTTTACAAAACAGAAAAATCGGTGAAATGGTAATAGACAGAATAGTAAGAGCCTGCAATTTGCTCTCAGAGAGACAGATAGGGGCTCTGGTGGTTATTGAGAGGTCTCAAAGTCTTGAGGGTATTTTGGAAGGTTGCGTTGTAATCGACGCGGTATTAAGCTCTGAATTGATAATAACCGTTTTTAATCCGATTTCGCCTCTTCATGATGGTGCTATTGTAGTGCGTGGTGATAGACTGATTTATGCTTCCTGCATCTTACCGCTATCACGATCTGCAGATATTCCTAAAAAGTACGGTACTCGACATAGAGCAGGTGTTGGTATAACTGAAGAGAGTGACGCTCTTTGTGTTATAGTTTCCGAAGAAACTGGCGAGGTTTCACTTGCTATAAGTGGCAAGCTACATAGAAACTTAGACCAGGAACTTCTCAGGACTTTGCTTATGAAGGAACTTCTAAATGAGAGCAATTAGGGATTTTTTATTCCAGGACCCATTGCTTAAGCTAATTTCCCTGTTTGCTGGATTTTTTCTCTGGGCTTTACTTAATTTTGCCCAGAGAGTTCAGACAACTCTTGAGAAACAAATAGAAGTGGTCGGGACTCGCCAAGAACTTAGCTATAAACTAGCTTCCAAAAACGCTACTATCAGAATCGCAATAGCGCCCGGTCTTGACTCTAAAAAATTTTTAAAGGAGATAAAGGCTTTTGTTGATGTGTCTGGTCTTGGCGAGGGCGAATATACCCTCAAGGTTGAAATAAGAGGTGTTACTCCTATTGTTGTTAGAGTGATAAACATAGAGCCAGAATTTGTAAAAATCAAGGTGATTAAAGCCCCCGAGGGGGGCAAGAAGTTTTAGCCGCAGGAGAAAGAGCTTCCGCAGCCACAAGAGCCTGTTACATTCGGGTTTTTAATCGTAAAGCCCCCACCCATAAAGTCAACTACATAGTCAAGTTGAGCGTTATTGACATAGGGCATTGAAAACTGGTCTATTGCAATTTTGAGCTCTCCAAATTCGAATACATTGTCGCTGTCTTCAATATTTTCGTCAAAGCCCATTGCATACTGAAATCCGGAGCATCCACCGGGGACAACCCTCACTCTGAGAACAGGGTTTGTTATATTGTTCTCTTTTGCAATCCTTATAACTTCTTGGACTGCTTTCTCTGTCGCATAGAAGTTAAAAGCTACCTTTTGCATATCAAACCTCCTTAAGCTTGGGTAATGATTAAGAATATAACTATTGCAATCTTGCTTTCAAGCCTAGGGCTTATGATAAGGCTCATACTTTTTTCAGAAAGGCATGGTGTATGGTCTTTGTCCCTACTTTAAACTCGACAGTTACTTTCTCTCCCTCTATTCCAAGCACTCTCCCCTGACCGAACAGCTGGTGATTTACACTATCTCCTACCTTGAAAGGTATTCTGGGGCTAGCTGCCCCAACTTGCGTCTTTATGAGGTTAGGCGGAATATAAGATAAAAACCTGCTTGGCTTTGAGTTTGTGCAATATGTCATATATAGAATTTCCTTAGCTCTTGTCACAGCTACATAAAAGAGTCTTAACTCTTCTTCTATCTTTTGTGGATTTAGACTCTTTTCGTGTGGTAAGATGCCTTCTTCTAATCTTGGCAAGAAAACTACTTTAAACTCCAGACCTTTACTTGCGTGAATCGTCATTAGCTTTACCGCTTTTTTATCATCTTCGTCTTCTTCTGAAAAGCTCGCTTCATTAATGACTTCCTGTATTGTATAGTTTTCTGCCCTTTTTTGTTTAAGGTATTTTATGAGCTGTTTTACATTCTCTATCCTGTCTTCGTAGTCTTTATATGTTCTTTGTAAGTATCCTTCAAAGTCAATCATGCTAAGAAACCTGATTATAGTTTCATCGTAGTTTTTTAAACCCTGATGTAGGTAGCTAAGAGAGTGTAAAAATTTCTCAAGCTGTGCTTTTTTGTTTTCTTCCAAAACATTTAATGCAAATTTACAACCTGCCAGAGCATTTTCAGCTCCAGCTTCTAATATTAATTCTATGGTGCGTTCTCCAATTCCTCTTGTTGCTACCTTAATAGCTCTTTCTAAACTTACCTTATCATAAGGATTTGTTAAAAGCTTGAAAAAGCAAAGTACATCTTTTATTTCGGCTCTTTCAAAGAACTTTACCGTTCCAACAACCACATAAGGAATCCTTTTGCTCTTGAGAGCTCTTTCAATGCTATCTGTTATAAAGCTGGTTCTGACAAGGATTGCTATTTGATTAAGTGCTACACTTGCCATCAGGCTTTGAATTTCAGAAGCTATGTAAAGAGCCTCGTCTTCTTCTTTCCTAAATGCAACAACCAGGGGTTTTTGTTCTCCAGATTTGGTTGGTTTTAAAATCGGGATTAAATTTTTCCATTGAGCGCGTGATTCTGAAAGAACTGCGTTAGCAACATAAATAACCGCTGGCACAGAACGGTAATTTCGCTCCAGCTTTATAACATCAGGAGTAAAGTCATTGTAAAAGTGTAAGATATTCTCGGGTTTTGCATATCTCCATTCATATATACACTGATTTGGATCTCCTACAACGCATATATTTTTTCTTTCTAAAGCCTTAATTATTTCGTATTGTATAGTATTTGTGTCTTGAAATTCGTCTATAAGGACGAAATCGAACTTATCAATCTTTTTTGAAGTTACTAAATTGTGAACATAGTACATTATTGTGGAAAAATCAACCATATTCAACTCTTTAAGAGTTTGTAAGTATCTTTGGAATACCTCCTCGAGTTTTTCTTCTGGCTTTTGAAGGTCTTCTATTCTTCTGTTTATGTAGTTTTCAAAATCAGGAAGATTCAAATTTGCCTCTTTTGCAATGCGCTTAAGAAGGTTTGTTCGCTCCTGACCTTCAAGAACCGCTACATTTGGTCTTATGCCAAGATGAGAGCTCTCTTCTCTGATTAGTTTTAGCCCGGTTGAGTGAAAAGTCCCTACCCAGGATAGCTCTACCCCTGCAACGCTCTTTACCCTATCAAAAATTTCCTTTCCTGCTTTGTTTGTAAATGTAATTGCCAGAATTCTTGCGGGGTCTATGCCCTTTTCTTTAACCAGAAACTCTACTTTGTGAGAGAGGGTCTTTGTCTTTCCAGAGCCTGCGCCGGCAACTACCAGCAGAGGTCTGCCAAAATGCTTTACCGCCCTCTCCTGCTCCGGGTTTAGCATCTCTTTAGCCCGCACCCGAGACGGCAGGTCTACCGTTGCTCCCTTTCGGACCTGGCGGGGTTCAACCCTGTCCCGTTGCGGGTAATAAAATTATACTCTAGAATTCTATGTCTGTCCCCTCTTCTAATTCTTCTTCGCTTTCATCAGTAAATGCTGTGATTCCTGCCTGAAGGGGTTTGAATGCAGTGGTTTCTTTTAAAAAGGCGAGTTTTACTATACCGGTAGGTCCTTGCCTTTGTTTTGCGACTATAATTTCCGCAATCCCTTCTTCTTCTGGAAGGGGTTTTTTCTTGTAATACTCGGGTCTGTGGATAAAAATAACCAAATCGGCGTCTTGTTCTATCTGTCCTGATTCTCTGAGGTCTGCAAGCTGGGGGCGTTTATCTGCCCTTTGCTCTACTTGACGCGATAGTTGTGCAAGGGCAATTACTGGAACAGAGAGCTCTTTCGCAAGGGCCTTTAGGTTTCTTGAAATTTCCGCTACTTCTTCCTGGCGCGAAGCGCGCTTTTGTGAAATTTTTATTAGTTGAAGATAGTCTATAAAAACTGCCCCTAGGTTGAGCTCTTTTTTGAGTTTTCTGGTTCTTAAGCGTATGTCTGTTGCAGTAAGTGATGCAGAGTCATCTATTAGAATGCTTGCTCTGGATAGATCCAGAGCAGCCTGATTTAGTTTTTCCATCTCTGAATCAAATAAATTGCCGTTTCTTAGTTTTTGCAGAGGGATTCCAGAGTGCATTGAGAGTGCTCTCATAATGAGCTGTTCTTTGCTCATTTCCAGAGAGTAGATGATTACTGGCAGTTTTTCTTCCAGCGCTATATTTAGCGCTATAGAGAGCATGAAAGAGCTTTTACCCATCCCGGGTCTTGCAGCGATAACTACATAATCTGATTGTTGAAAGCCGTTGGTAAGCTGGTCCAGTTCTATAAATCCGCTCTGTTTGCCTGTTATTATTCTGTCTTGGCTTCTGCTTCGCTGTATTATTTCAAGCACGAGCCTTATGACATCTCTTATGTGATAAAACTGATGTCCAACGTGCCTTTCTGAAATTTCCTGAACTTTAGAATTGATTAACTCGATAACCTCTCCGAGTTCTGGCTCTTGCTTTACTCTTTTTAGCACTTCAAGCGAGAGTTCCACAAGCGTGCGCATCCCGGATTTTTCTTTAACACTTCTTATTGCCTCTTCAAGTAGCGCGCCTTTTGTGCCTTCTCTTGCTAATGCATAAGCCATTTCGAGACTTAGTTTATTTGCAAGTCCGTTTTTGACTATGTAGTCTCTCAGGACCACATCATCCCAGTTACTACCCTTTTCTTCCCATATCTTGCTAAGGAGGCTAAAAAATGCCCTGTGGTGTTCAAAGTAAAAGTCCCGCTCACTTAGATGTTCAAGAACCAAAGGTATACTGTCTGGCTCAAGAATCATACTGCCTATGACTGCTCTTTCTGCAACCTCGCTGTATGGGAGCTGTATATCAACCATCGAATGCGGTTACCTCTATCTCTATCAGTGCACCTAAAGGGAGCTCTTTAACCCCTACTGTGCTCCTGACTGGTTTTGGGTCGACATCTTTGAAAAACTCGCCGTAGGCGAGATTATACTCTTCAAAACCTTCCATGTCTTTTAGGTATGAAACTACCTTGATGACTTTATGCCTGCTTAGGTTAAGCTCTTTTAGTATCTCCTCTGCATTCTTAAGAGCTTGCAGGGTCTGCCTGTATAGTCCCTCTTCCAGGTTTTTGGTCTCTTGATTAAATCCTAGCTGTCCCGAGATGAAAACAAAGCCCCCTGCCTTAAGGGCTTTGCTATATGGACCAAAGCTCCCCATAAGGTTATTGATTTTAAATCAAGTGTAAAAATGTAGGTTGTACTTCAAAGCCGCAGGTTTTAAAATTTTAAAAGTGCTTGTTGGCGAAAATCTTACAAAAAGCTATGGCAAAAAGCCCGTTTTGAGAGGGGTTAGCATAGAGCTCCTCCCTGGGGATATCGTTGGTCTTCTTGGTCCAAATGGGGCAGGAAAAACCACGCTATTTAATCTACTTGTTGGTTTTGCCTTTCCGGATTCGGGGAAGATATTCTTAAGCGGTAAGGAAATAACCTCTATGCCCGCTCACATCAGAGCCAGAAACGGCATAGCGTTTTTGCCCCAAGAGCATACACTTTTTGATGAGCTATCAACGCTTGATAATCTCCTGGTTTTTACGGAGCTAGCAGGCATTGCAAGACATGCTCGCAGGGCGCTTGCCTTTGATTTGCTCGCTCGCTTTGGACTTGAGCAGCTTTCTCAGGTAAAAGCAGGGCATCTCTCAGGCGGGCAAAAGCGTCGCCTTGAAATTGCCAGGGCAATGATACTTCGTCCAAAGTTTCTTTTTCTTGATGAGCCATTTGCGGGGATAGACCCCATTATTCTTTCGCAGATAAAGAGCATCCTTTTTGAGCTATCTTCAGAAGGCATAGGGATTTTACTAACAGACCATAATGTGCGCGAAACTATCAGAATAGTAAGCAAGGTCTTTGTCCTTTCCGAAGGAAAGATTCTGGCTAAAGGTAGCCCTTCTGAAGTTAGCTTGCGCCCAGAAGTTCAAGAAGTTTATCTGGGTAAGGATTTTTTATAGTGTAAAATCTTCTAATGGAGTGCATTTTCTGTAAAATTCTTCGCAAAGAAATCCCTTCAAAAGAGGTATATTCAGACGATTTGGTCTATGCGTTTGAAGATATCAACCCTGTTGCGCCGGTTCATATCTTGATAATCCCAAGAAAGCACATAGAGGGCCTTCACGAGCTATCAGAGGAGGATATTCCTATTATCGGGCATCTTCTTTATGTTGCGAATTTAATAGCAAAGCGCCTTGGTCTTGACCCAAAAGATGGCGGGAATGGGTATAGACTCGTTAATAACTGTGGCAAGGATGCAGGTCAGACTGTTTATCACCTTCACTTTCACCTGATTGCAAAACGCCCACTTGGCTGGCCTCCCGGATAACCCCATACCCTTTTCTGAATTTATGCGCCAGAGCGCAATTGATTACTATTCCTCAAGGGATTTTCGCAAAGACTTCTTTACCGCCCCTGAGCTTGATCTTGCCTTTGGCAAGGCTATTGCTTCTTTAATTAGAGAGCTATTTAGAGGTCAGCAATCTTTTGACATAGTTGAAGCAGGCGCAGGAAGCGGTGCTCTGGCAAGAGATATTCTTAAGGAATTAAGGGATTTCCGGATAAATTATAAAATCCTGGAAAATAGCACATATTTAAAATCTCTCCAGGCACTTTCATTAAAAGATTTTGATTGTGTCTCCTGGATTGACAAAATAGAGCCCTTTGAAGGTATATTCATAGCAAACGAATTTTTTGATGCTCTTCCTGTTCATGTTATAAGAAGTGGTTCTGAAGTTTATGTAACTAAAGATGGTTATAAATATTTACCCATAAGCAAAGAGGTTTTGGATTATCTTCATAATATGGGCTATAATCTGCAAGATGCCGAGCTGTGTCTGGCATGTATGGAGTTTTTAGTATCTCTAGCAAACTCACAAAAGTCCGGTTATGTTCTTATTATAGATTATGGTAATCTAAAGCCTCCTTCTTTTACTTTAAGAGCGTATAGCTCTCATAGGGTTTTTAACCCTCTTGAATCCCATCCTCTTGATTTAAAAAACACAGATTTGACAGCTGATGTTGACTTTCTTGCGTTAACAAAAATAGCTACTCCTCTTGGCTATACCAAAGTTTTTTTTAAAAACCTATGGGAGTTTCTCTTGATAAATAGTGCTTTTGAGTCTGAATATCTAAGGGCTTTTGAAGCGTATGACTTTGAGAGGCTATCTCGACTAAAGACAATGCTCGTTAGTATGGGAAGGGCGTTCAAAGTGCTATTACTTCAAAAGAGTCTTAACTCGACCTCGTAGATTTCTCCAGCTGAGCCAATTCCAAGCGCGCCTACCTTACCAGATACTACCAGGATTCTCCCTTCAGAAGTTGTCAAAATTGCCTGAATACTCTCCTCTATTAAGCTGCCTCTTACCTGTTTTATGTTTACCAAATTCGGTCTTGGAGAGACCATGCTAAATAATTCACCTCTTGAGAACTTGACAATATCGAAAAATCTCTGGATGCCAGAACTCTGATTTTTTACAACGAGCGCTACGGGACTACCTAAAACATCTATAACAGTTCCCGGCGGTGTAAAGCTGAGCATCTTTTTTATATCACCGGCAAGCTCTACATAGTTATAAGAGCCACCAAAGCCAGTGTCGCTTGCGAAAATCTCACCGGGACCTGAAAAGACTTTGACCCTACCAAGCACATCGGTGAAAATGAGTAAATTACCAAAATAAAACGCGCTGTCTATACGAAAGCCAGGAGGTGCCTGGAAGCTCCCTATTTCATTCACCGATAGCTCATCTATTGATAATCTCACTGGCGCGTTTAAAACTCCTCCTCTTAAACGCTGTGCAACGAGTGTCTGCTCTGGTCTTTTTCTATCAAGTACCCTGACAAGATATGGAAAATCCCTTAATCTGGCTATAAAGGTATCTCCAACCAGTTCAAGGAGAATGCTTGAAGCGCTGTCTGAAGATACCATACTTACAAACACAAGGTTCCTGCTACCAAACCTCCCACAGGCTAGCATAACTCCTACGCCTGCAGGCAGTGAATACTCAGCTTTTTTTACAAAATCTTTCTGCACTAATTCGTAAGCCTCCAGTTTATTCTGGTAAAGAATCAGAAGAAGCTCTCTCTGGTCGAAATTACATATTTCTGCAAAAACGGGTAAGGAGGGTAGAGATTTTATAAGTTTCGGTCTCATAATTAGATTGATATCCTCTATTCCAGCTTGCATAATCGGTCTTTGAAAAGCAAAGAAAGCGACCGGAGAGCCCTTAAATTCAACCCCTATTCCTGTTTTTAATTCTTTTATGGTGTAATTGCAGCCAGCTTTTGCGCGCTTAAGACCGCTAATTTGAGTGCTAAGGCGAAAAAACCACTCATCTGAGCCTTCAAAGCAAACCTCTGAGTATGTGAGTACTATCTCGTCACCTTCGCGCACGCTACCTTCTAAAAGCTTTGCGAAAGAAAAACCTTCCTGAGCTGAGCTTATGCTAATCTTACCAACTCTTTGCATTTCCTTTCCGAGAGTGACCCCGGCCTGGTTTTTAACTTCCCTTAGCACTCTTTGCACTGCAAATTCTTCGCCTTCTCTTACTTTTGATCTATCTAAGTCCACAACTATCCCCTGAGGGCTTATTGAGACGATCTTACCCTTTCTGGATAAGTATTCTTTCAAAAGCGCTTCTGGCTCTGCATATGCTAAAGCAAACAAAAACATAAAGACAGTAAAAACTCTCACTCTCTCCCCTCTAGGACTTTGATTATAGCATTGCAGATATCGTCGGTCTTGGAGGGAGTTTTACCCTCTGGGCAAATATCTGGCGTGAAAAATCCCATGCTAAGGGCTTTCTCAACGGCGTCTTCTACCAACTTCCCCGCCTCTTGGTTTTTAAAGCTGTATTTAAGCATCATACTTACTGAAAGCACTGTTGCTATTGGGTTGGCAATGCCCTTACCTGCAATGTCCGGTGCAGAGCCGTGCACGGGTTCATATAGTGCATGCGAATTACCTATACTTGCAGAGGGCAACATCCCAAGACTTGCGCTAAGCGCACCCGCTTCGTCTGAGAGGATATCCCCAAAGATATTACCCGTTAGCAAAACATCAAAGCTTTTTGGTCTTTTGATTAATTGAATTGCGCAATTATCAACATAAAGATGTTCAAGTTCAACATCAGGGTATTCTTCTGAGACCTCGTTTACCACTTTGCGCCAAAGCGCGCCTACTTCTAGCACATTAGCTTTATCCACGCTCGTTAGCTTCTTCCTGCGGCTTTTTGCAAGTTCAAAGGCAAACTTTGCAACCCTCCTTATCTGTGACTCGGTGTAGCGCATTGTGTTAATACCAACCCTTTCCTGATTTTCATTGAATATCCCTCTTGGCTCTGCAAAGTAAGCGTCGCCTGTGAGCTCTCTCACGATAATTAAATCAACCCCATCAACATTCTTTATGGGCGAGCTCTCAGAGAGCTCTTTAAAGACCTTAACAGGTCTTAAGTTTGCATAAAGGTCAAGCTCTTTTCTTAAAGATAAGAGCCCTGCCTCCGGGCGAAGAGCTGTTGGCAATTCATCCCACTTTGGTCCTCCTACTGCACCAAGCAAGATGGCATCTGCTTCTTTGCAAAGATTCAAAGTCTCTTCTGGCAAAGGCTTTGAGAGAGCATCTATTGCAGCTCCACCTATCAGTCCGTATTTGAAATCAATGTCAATGCTATAAAGCCTTGAGATTGTCTCTAAAACCCTCTTTGCGCAGTTTACTACCTCTGGACCTATGCCGTCACCTTCGAGAATAGCAACTTTGAATGCCATTTTGCTAAACTATATTTTAACACTGTGCTAATATAGTCCTATCTTATGGATAAGGCTAAGATAACGATAGGGGTTGCGGTTTTTTTAATTGTGCTTCCCCTTATTTTAAGTTCCTTTGTTATAATTCAGTCTGGCTTTGTGGGGGTTAAAAAAACCTTTGGTAAAATCAGCCAAACGCCCCTTGGAGAAGGGATTCATTTTGTTATTCCCATAGTCCAGAAGGTAGAAAAACTTGAAGCGCGCACGCGCGCTGTAGAATTTGTAAAAGATAAACAAAATCCTATAAGCGCACTCTCAAGAGATGGTCTCCCTGTGGAGATGGATGTTGCCGTGCTATACCGCATAGATGCATCCAAAGCCCCGAAACTTCTAAAGGAATATGGTCCTGATTACGAAGATAAAATTATCAAACAGGTTGTCCGCACCGCAGTGCGCGATGCGATTGCCCAGATGGAAAGCTCTGTAGTTTACCAGGAGCGCCCAAAGCTTCAGGCTCAGATAAAGCAAGAGGTAGGTTCTCAGATTCAAAGAAGGTACATAAACCTCGAAGATGTCCTTATAAGGGATATAAGACTTCCAAAGAGCGTGGTTGAGGCGATAGAGCAAAAAAGGAGAGCCTATGAAGAAGCCCAGCGCATGCAATTTCTCTTAGAGCGTGAAAAACTTGAAGCCGAGCGCAAAAAGGTTGAAGCAACAGGCATTGCAGAGGCAAATCGCATTATCTCTGGCTCTTTGACGAGAGAATATCTTATGTGGAAGTTCGTGGAAAACATCCAGGAATATGCCAAAAGTCAAAATAATGCAATCATACTTTTGCCTTATGATGTAAAGATGACTCCTATAATAAATCTTCCATACGGGAGTCAGCAGCAAAGATGATAAAGTTTGGAACAGACGGCTGGCGGGCAATTATTGGCAGAGATTTTACATTCTCAAACTTAAGAAAAGTTGCGTTTGCGCACTCTCAAGTTTTATTAAAAGAGGGGAAAAAGCGCGTAATTATTGGCTATGATAGCAGGTTTATGTCAGAACATTTTGCCTACGAAGTTTTTAAAGTTATGAAAACTCTTGGTATAGATGCTTATATCACAAACAAAGCCTGCACGACCCCAATGGTATCTTTTGCGGTCAAGTATATGGGTTTTGACAATGGTGTTATGATAACTGCTTCTCATAATCCCCCTGAGTATAATGGTTATAAAATAAAAGACTCTTTCGGTGGCTCTGCAACTTTAGAATTTATCTCAAAAGTCGAGAATGAAATCTCAGAAGCTATTGATATAGAGCCCAAGAATTTTGAACCCCAGAGCGTAAATGTTTGGGGCGAATATGTAAGAGTTGTCAAAAGCAAGATAAACCTTGAGCTCTTATCACAAAAGCAGCTTTTCTGTATCCATGATGCAATGTATGGTAGCTCCGCTGGGCTTTTTAATACTGTTCTTTCCGGGACCAAGATTCAGGTTCTCCCCATTCGCTCTTTTCGTGACCCTCTTTTTGGAAACCATTCGCCTGAGCCTGTGGAGAAAAACCTCAAAATTCTCTCTGAGAGAGTCAGAGCCCTAAATGCCAATATCGGCATTGCAAATGATGGAGATGGAGATAGACTTGCCCTTGTTGATGAAAGAGGTCAGTTTGTAAATTCTCAGCTTGTTTATGTTCTTATTCTTTACTACCTTGTCAAGGTAAAGGGTTTAAGAGATGGGGTTGTTGTTAAAACAGTCTCAACAACCAGTTTAGTTGACAAAATATGTGAAAGAGAAAACATACCTGTTCGCGAGGTGCCAGTTGGTTTTAAAAATGTTAACGATGTGGTGCTTCGCGAGAAGGTTCTATTTGGCGGAGAAGAGAGCGGAGGCTACGGGATTATTGATTTCCTCCCGGAGCGCGATGGGCTTTTTTCTGGAATAGCGATTCTTGAGCTACTCTCTAGCATAGAACATTCGCTTTCTGAATTTATCGAAGAAATTTATACCCTTTATGGAAGGGTATTTTATAAACGCCAGGATATGCAAGTTAGCGACTCTAAAAAAGAGCTTCTTAAGTCTCTTAGAGAAAATCCTCCGGATTTTGTAAATAACTTAAAAACAGTAAAGGCAAGAACAGACGACGGGCTAAAGCTATTTTTCGAAGATGGAAGCTGGCTCCTGGCAAGAGCCTCCGGAACCGAGCCTCTTATTAGACTCTATGCAGAGGCGCCCAGCCTAGATAGGGCTGAAAGCCTAATAAGCTGGGCTTTTGGAATTTTTAGCAGTTAACGACAGATTGTACGTATTTTGCTATTTCCTGGACTGTGCATTTGTCTACTTGTTCTCTGGCTTTGGCACTTGAACCATACTGTTGTCTGAGGTCTTGCTTAAAGTTCTCAAAAAATTCATTAAACTGGTCTTTTCCTATTATCCCCGTTGCAAAAAACTGACCGTCTTTTTCTTCAAGCACTACCGCTGCAAGAGGAGCTTCTGCTGGACCATCGACTACTGAGCCGCCGGCTTTTGGATCATACAAAGCAAGATGAGCACAGCACTGGATAATGCCTGCCTTTTTTGTAGTTTCTGAGGGCTTATCAGGTGGGTAGTAATTTATAAAAGAGTATTGTTTTGTGGGATAGCTCCACTGATGTGCACATATTGCTGAATATGCGACTATAGATTTTTTAGAGCCTACTCCGCCTAACCAGCGATAACTTTGACCTGACTTTAGTTTGATTTCCTGAGGAGGTATCTCTTCGCCTAAGTTGAGGAGAAAGCAAGGTGTAGAGACATAAGGGTAGAAAAATATGTAGTTTTTGTGAGGCTGGATTTGGGACTCTTTAATGGGCTTGCCATCAGGCCCCAAAAGTGGAGCCCTTGAGAATGTCTTGAGCATTCCCTGCGTTTGAGCTATGGACCTTGAGAAAATCCCGGGGTCAACAGCACACGCTAGAGCTGTTGTTGCACATACTTTTACAAAATCGCGCCTATCCATTAAAACCTCCTATACAAACATATCACGATATATAGCTCTTGCCCATTCATATGTTGATTTTGCGAGTGCCTCTGAGCGGTCGTTGAGGGTTCTGGATTTTGGA
>JBCNVD010000004.1:0-10782 GCA_039630345.1 Aquificaceae bacterium | reverse complement strand
TCATGAAAGCTCTCTTAATAGGCGGGGGAAGAATGGGGAGAAAATACCTTCAGAAACTAACATCAAAAGGGATAGATGTCTCTTTGTGTGATTTAGACCCTTCAAAAAAGGTGGAGGGGGTGAGGTTTTTTTCAAACCTCGATGACGCTCTTGAAGAGGATTATGAGATTGCAATTGTTGCAATAGATCCATCCGGGCATGTTAGGGTTTGCCAAACACTTCTTCAAAGAGGCATCAGGGTTTTGGTTGAAAAACCCCCCGCAACTAGTCTTGAGGAATTTTTAAGCATATATAATTACGAAAATCTCAGGGTTTCTGAAATAGAGAGATTTAGCCTATGCGCCAATCTTCTTCAAAAACCAAGAACCTCACTCGACATTTACAGATTTGGGAAAACAAAAGGATATCTTTCCCCCATTTATGACCTTGCGTGGCATGATCTTTATCTTTTACAAACACTTGGAGAAATTACACTAAGCGCGCTTACGCGCAGGAATAACATATGGGTAATAAAGGGCTTTCTGGACGAGATTGAGTTTTCACTTGCGGTTGCATGGGAGCATCCTTCCCCCATGAGGCTGTGGCGCATAGATTCTTTCATAACTTATGATTTTTCTCTGGACAAGGTTTTAAAGTCAGGTCAGGTAGTATCTGAGGGAAGCTGGGATAGACTTGATAAGATGCTTGATGCTTTTATCGAGGGAAAATTAGAAAAAGAAGGGCTTAAAAGAGCTCTAAGAAACTTTGAGCTCATAGAGGAGCTATTATGAAACTATCTGACATCGGCGAAGATGGTCTAATAGATAAAATCATAAAAATATTAAATTCCCGCCACATAGGTGATGATACTGCGCATGTTAGCATAAATGGTCTTGAGCTCTCTCTTACATGTGATGCTTTAATTGAAGGCAGACACTTTTTAAGAGCTTATGCGCCTTCGTTTGTTGGCTGGAAGGCAATTTCGGTAAATGTCAGCGACATAGTAGCAAGCGGTGCAAGTCCTCTCTGGGCGCTTGTGAGTATTTCCACTCCTGATATGGAAGTTTCCTATTTTGAGAGCCTATATGAAGGGATAAAAAGTGCCTGTGAGTTTTACGGACTTGAGGTAGTTGGTGGAAATTTAAGCTCTGGCGATTTTATAGCCGTGGATGTTTTTATGGTTGGGCTTACAAAGAGAGCTCTAAGGCGAAGCGGTGCCTCTCCGGGCGAGGGCGTTTTCGTAAGCGGAACTTTGGGAGATTCAAAAGCAGGGCTTGAGATTTTGCTCTCTGACAAAAAAGAGCTTAAGGAGTTTGAAAAGCTGCTTATTCAGAGGCACTTAAGACCCACTGCAAGAATTGACATGCTTGAACATATAGTAAGATACGCAAGTGCGTGCATGGATATAAGCGACGGGCTTTTAAAAGACATATATAGACTTGCAAAGAGGAGCAAGGTTGGTATAGAGCTCGATCTGGAAAAGATTCCCATCTCCAGGGAGTTAAAGATGTATGCCAGCTTAAACAGCAAAAACCCATTGGAGTTTGCGCTCTATGGCGGTGAGGATTATGAGCTTCTTTGGACTCAGAGCGAGAGCTCTGTTAATGTTTTTCTAAGTATGCAACAAATTGGCAGGGTTGTTGAAGGAGAGGGCGTTTACATAAAAGGCATTGGTCCTGTGGGGGATTTTGGTTTTGATCACTTTGCGCCGAAGGCGCGTTTTATAATCTGAAGATGAGACGCATAGAGATAACGGATGTGTCCCTAAGGGACGGGGTTCAGTCGCTGCTGGCTACGCGCGTAAGGACAGAGGATATGCTCGAGACTCTCGAGGTGCTTGATAGATGTGGTTTTTGGTCCCTCGAGGTCTGGGGCGGTGCCACTTTTGATGTGTGCCTTAGGTATCTTAAAGAAGACCCCTGGGAGAGGTTAAAGAAGTTTAGAGAAGTTGCCAAAAACACCAGACTTGAGATGCTCCTAAGGGGTCAGAATGTCGTTGGCTATCGCCACTATGCCGATGATGTGGTGGAGAGTTTTGTAAAGGCGGCTTTTGATAACGGGATATCAGTTTTTAGAATCTTTGATGCTTTAAATGATGTCAGAAATATGGAAACTTCCATTAAGGTTGCAAAAAAGGTAGGTGCTATAGTAAAAGGCGTTTTATCCTACAGCATAAGCCCTGTTCACACTGTTGAATACTATGTAAAAGTTGCAAGGGAGCTTGTGGATCTTGGCATTGACATAATCTCAATTAAAGACCAGGCAGGAATTTTATCTCCAAAGCGTGCTTATGAGCTTGTAAAAGCTCTAAAGGGTGAGTTTTCTAACTTTCCCGTGCATTTGCATACTCAAACTACCGCAGACCTTGCCCAGATGGCTCAGCTCAAGGCAATAGAAGCAGGGGCTGATATGATAGATACGGTTTGTTATAGTCTATCCTGCCAGACCTCGCATCCGCCCGGTGAGACGATGGTGTTTGTTCTTAGAGAGTTTGGCTATAAGATCGGAGTTGACGAAACTCTTTATAAAAAAGCTGGGGATATTTTCGCGAAAGTTAGGAAAAGGTATGCACGCTTTGATGTGCTTGAGCCATATCCTGATGTTGGGGTTTTGCTCCATCAGGTTCCTGGGGGTATGATAACGAATTTTATAAGCCAGCTAAGAGAGCAGGGGATGGAGGATAGACTCGCCGAGGTTCTTGAGGAAGTCATAAAAGTGCGCGAAGACTTTGGCTTTCCCCCACTTGTTACCCCAACCAGCCAGATAGTTGGCTCTCAGGCTTTTTTGAATGTTCTGCATGGCGAGAGATACAAAGTCTTTACCAAAGAGGTCAGGGATTATATAAAAGGACTCTATGGTAGACCCCCGGCCCCTGTTAATGAAGAGGTAATGAGGAGGATACTTGGCTCTGAAGAGCCAATTTATGATAAAAGACCCGCCGACCTTCTTGAGCCAGAGCTTGATAAAGCTCGCGAGGAGGCAATGAGGATAGGAGCTCGCGACGAGCTTGATGTTTTGTCTTATGCGCTATTTCCAATCGTGACCAAGGAATTTCTTGAGTTCCTAAAGAGTGGCGAGGTTCAAACCCAGGTGAGTTCTCAACCCCAGGAGCAAAAGGAGGGTATTCCTGTTGAGTTTATATTAACCGTTCACGGAGAGCAGTATCATGTGCAAATAGCAGGCAGAGGTGAGCCCGTAGCGGAGGGAAGACCCTTCTTTATAAGACTTGATGGGAAACTTGAAGAGGTTTTGATAAAACCCATAAGAGAGGTCCATGCCCTGCCGGGCTCTTATGGAGAGATTAGCCCGGGGGTAGAAGTCCTTCCAAAGAGAGGAAAGCCAGTAGGGGTAGGAGATGTCGCCTCTCCGATTTCTGGCAAGGTGGTGAATATAAAAGTCAATGTAGGTCAGGAGGTTAAAGAAGGGGACGTTTTATTTATAGTCGAGGCCATGAAAATGGAAAACGAAGTAAATAGCCCTGTTGACGGGATAGTGGAGGAAGTTCTGGTTTCTGTTGGAGAGGTGATTCAGCCAGACGAGGTTGCAATCAGAATAAAGCCATTTAGAATTTAGCTTATGCCCTCAAGGATAGTTGTCGTCGAAGACGACCAGGATCTTGCAGAGCTTCTTTCTTATCATCTTCGCAAAGAGGGCTTTGAGACCTACACCTGCCTAAGAGGGGCACAGCTCCTGGAGCTTGATGTCTCTTATGACCTTGCAATCCTTGATGTTATGTTGCCAGACCTTGATGGCTTTAGGATAGCACAGATCCTTAAATCAAGCGAGCGCTTTAAAGACATTCCCATAATATTCCTAACAGCCAAAGACCTGGAGATGGACAAACTAAGGGGCTTTGCCCTTGGCGCGGATGATTATGTCACAAAACCTTTTTCTATGAGAGAACTAATAGCGCGCGTTCGCGCTGTTTTAAGAAGGGCGGGAGCCTTGGAAAAACCCACGATCTACAGACTTGAAAACCTCGAGCTAGACATTCAAAAAAGAGAGGTTAAGCTAAGGGGCAAGGAGATAAATCTCACCCCCACTGAATTTGCGATTCTTTGCGCGCTTTTTGAAAATCTTGATAGACCTGTTAGCAGAGAATATTTGATAGAAAAGGTCCTCAAGAGAGATTTATTTGACAGGACCATAGACGTTCATATTAAAAAACTAAGAGAAAAACTCGAAGAGTTTGGTCCAAGGATAAAAACCGTCAGGGGCTTTGGCTACAGACTGCAGGCGTGACGGGCCTGCATGCAGGCTTTTATAAAGCTCTTAAAAAGAGGATGCGGGGAAAAAGGTTTGCTGTTAAATTCTGGATGAAACTGACAGCCAACCAGCCAGGGATGGTCTTTTAACTCAACTATTTCAACAAGCTCTCCATCAGGAGAGATTCCAGAAAAGACCATCCCGTTACTTTCAAATATTTCTCTATAAGAGGGATTAAACTCATATCTGTGCCTGTGTCTTTCGTAAATCAGATCACAACCATAAGCCCTTTGAGCTATTGAGTTTTCTTTGAGCTTGCAGGGGTAGATACCAAGTCTCATCGTCCCACCAAGGCGTGTGATGCTTCGTTGACTCTTTAGAAGGTCTATAACAGGGTGCAGTGTTGACTTTTCAAACTCGGTTGAGTGCGCGTTCTCAAGTCCAAGCACAGACCTTGCAAACTCTACCACGATCAGCTGCATTCCAAGACAAATACCAAAGGTCGGCTTTCTGGACAATCTTCCAAAATTTATTGCTTTTATTTTTCCTTCGATTCCTCTCTCGCCAAACCCACCAGGTATTAAAATCCCATCTGCGCTCTCAAGATCTTGTAAAGATGGTTTTTCAGAATCTATCCATAGCACTTTTACCCTGACAGAAGATGCTATCCCACCGTGTATCAGAGCTTCCACGACGCTTTTATAGGCATCTTTTAAAGATACATACTTTCCAACAAGGGCTATTTTTACTTCTTCTTTGGATTTTTTAATGATGTTTACTATATTTTCCCATTTACTCTCTCTTATCTGGGTGTTTAAGCCAAAGTGTTTTGCTATCAAATGGTCAACATTCTGACTTCTCATAACAAGAGGCACTTCGTATATAAGCTCGACATCATGAGCGGATATGACATGTTCTTTGTTGACATTCGTAAAGAGGGCAATCTTTTGCTTTATATGGTCAGGCAGGGGATGACTTGAGCGACAAAGAATCATATCTGGCTGGATGCCTATGGCTCTTAGCTCTTTTACAGAATGCTGGGTTGGCTTGGTCTTTAGCTCTCCAACTGATTCTATGTAAGGAACATACGTTACATGAATAAACATGCTACGGGAGGATGTTAGCTCCATCGATAGCTGTCGCAATGCCTCAAGAAATGGAAGGCTCTCTATGTCTCCTACAGTCCCCCCAACTTCTACAATCAAAAAGTCAAATCCCTCGCCTGCTTTTATGATGGATTGCTTTATCTCATCGGTTATGTGCGGGATTACCTGCACTGTCGTTCCTAAATATCCACCTTTTCTTTCGCGCTCTATGACGCTAAAGTAAATCCTGCCTGCTGTGATGTTGTTGTCTCTTGTCATTTTGAGGTTCGTAAAACGCTCATAATGCCCAAGGTCCATATCTGTTTCTGCACCGTCTTCGGTTACAAAGACCTCCCCGTGCTGATATGGGCTCATTGTCCCGGGATCTACATTCAGGTATGGGTCCAGTTTTTGGAGATTTACTTTATATCCCATCTCTTCAAGAAGAGACGCTATGGAAGCAGAGGCTACACCCTTGCCAAGCGCAGATATAACCCCCCCGCTAACGAAGATGAACTTCGTCATAGGATTAGTATCATACATTCAGTTTTTCTATTAAGTCCCAGTTTTCCCTAAACCAAAGCACGGTTTTTTCTATGCCGTCTTCTAAAGATGTCTGGGGCTCCCAGCCAAGGGTCTTTTTTGCAAGCTCTACATTTGCGTGCGTTAGATTCATATCTCCTTTTTTAAAATCCTCTATCTCAATCTTTAGCCTCTTTCCGGTCTTTTTAGATATTATCTCAAGGAGCTCTCCAAGCGAGTGGGATTTTGCGTTTCCTATGTTAATGATTTCAAAGCCAAGTGGCTTAAGAGCCATTAAAAAAGCCCTGGCAACATCGTCTATGTAGGTAAAGTCTCTCCTTTGCTCAAGCGAGCCAAAGATTCTTATCGGGCTTTCCTCAATTGCCCACTTTATGAATCTGAAAACTCCCATATCCGGGCGTCCCGCAGGACCGTAGACGGTAAATAGCCTCAGGATACTTATATCAAGCTTATGAAGGTAGTGAAAATTATAACATATAAGCTCTGAAGAGCGCTTGGAACTTGCGTATGGAGAGAGCGGTCTGTCGCACCTGCTTGATTCCAAAAATGGAGGGTTTTCGCCTGCATACACAGAGGATGTGGAGGCAAATACGAACTTACCTATGTCGCAACTTATCGCCAGCTCAAGAAGGTTAAGAGTGCCAAAGGTGTTGACACTCAGGTAATAGCCCGGATTTTCTATAGAGTGCCTAACGCCCGGAGCCGCTGCAAGGTGGATGATTGCCTCTGCTTTTACTCTGGAGAGCTCTTTAAAGAGGTTTTGCCTATCTGTTAAATCAAGCATCAAAAAGGAGAAGTTTTTAAATCTTTGAAGTTTCTCGAGTCTGTATTGCTTTAGCCTAATGTCGTAGTAAGGCTCCAGGTTATCAAAGCCTATGACTGTATAGCCCTCTTTAAGGAGGAGCTCGCAAACTCTTGCCCCTATAAAACCCGCACAGCCTGATACTATGAAAGTTTTCATTAAGATACTCAATTGTATCAGATGAGAGTGCTATCTGTAGTTGACGGCACTGGCTGGAGCGGAACAAAGGAGCAAACCTTTTTAATAGCAAGAGGTCTTTCAGAAAGAGGAATTGAGGTTCATCTTGCCTTTAGCGAGTTAAATTTCAGAATGAGACAGCTAGTTGATGAAAGAATTAACTCTCACTTAATGAAAGGTGCATTTTCGCGAAGTAGCTTTCGCAGTTTTTTTGATGTTTTTCAACTCATAAAGAGACTAAAGCCCGATGTTTTGATTGCAAACTCCCCTCATTCATTTGATATGTGTTTGCCTGCTATAGTTTTTTTAAAGCCAGCTCCTAAGGTAATTGCCTATAAAAGAACAGGTCTTGGCTCAAGCTGGCTTTCAAAAACCCTTAAGTATAGATTTGCCGACAGGATAGTCGTGGTTGATAAAAAGACCCTAGAAAATCTAAAAAATAGCGGTTTTTATCCTGAAAAGCTAGTTTACATCCCAAGTGGACTTGACCTTAAGCGATTCTTTCCAAATAGAGCTCTAAGAGCTAAGGTCAGGGACTCTTTAGGAATTTCCCGGGATAGGATAGTTTTTATAAACGTTGCAAACTGGGATTTAAAGCACAAAGGTCAGGACATTTTAATTCAGGCTTTTAAGATGCTTGAGTGCAAAAGATGCACTCTGTTGCTTGTTGGGGAAAGAACCAATAAAGAAGGGATTGCGTATGCAAAAGCTCTTGGTTTGGATAATGTCATAGGGCTTGGTTTCAGGAGCGATTTGGAAAACCTTTTTCAGGCTGCTGATTACTTTGTCTTTTCCTCGCGTTTTGAGGGAATTGCGGGGGCGGTGCTTCAGGCTATGGCTTGCGGGCTTTTGGTTATATCCTCGCTTGCAGGGGGCATAGGGGAGTATTTAAAAGATGGGGAGAATTCAATCTGCGTCCCCGTAGGGGACGCGCTCTCACTTTTTAAAGGTATGCAAAGGGCGCTTCTAATCTCTGAGGAGGAAAAGTCTCTTATTATAAAGAGCGCAATTAATACTGCAAGGAATTATTCTATCGAAAAGACCGTGGATAGATATGTAGAGCTTTTAAAGGAGTTAGAATGAGCATAATTTATCAGTTTTTGCTAAAAAGCGGGCTTGAGAAAAGAAAGTCTCAGGAAGAGCTATTTAAAATAGTCAATTCCACTATAGAAGAAGGGGGGATTTTTGCTATAGAGGCACCCACGGGAACTGGCAAGACCTATGGTTATCTTATTCCGATTATAGAAAGTGGACAAAAGGCAATTATTTCAACTGGCACAAAGCTTCTTCAGGAGCAACTAAGGAAAGACCTTGAGTTTTTAAGAGGAAAGTATCATTACCTTACGGGAAAAGAAGTTAGCTATTTGATTCTAAAGGGTAAGTCAAACTACATGTGTCTTGATAGATTTAGGTCTTTAAAGCCTGAAGAGGTGCCGGCAGAGCTAAAAGCTGCGATTGAGTCAGAATGGGACGGGGATTTTGAGTTTTTGGAGCTTAGCCCGGATTTGGTCTCTAGAATCAGCATAGACGATGATTATTGCAGCTCTGGATATAGAAAAATTTGCCCTAATAGACAGCGATGCTACTACTGGGGCAATTTAAAACTCCTTGAAAAAAGAGCTCAGGTGCTAGTAGTTAACCACGCTCTGCTTGCTCTTAGAGAGTTTGAAGACAGCGAAGAAAGAGTTTTGATAGTCGACGAAGCTCACGAGCTTGATAAGCATCTAACTTCTGGTTTGACCGAGGGCATCTCTACCTACCTTATAAGGTTTGACATCCTGCCCTGGATAAGTGAATTTGTCGGGTTTGAGCTCGATGTAGAGGGGTTTTTCACCCGCTATGTAGAGCCGATTTTCAGGCCCGGCGTTGATGAGCTGTGCGTTGAGACTCTTGAGAGCTTTGTAGCTCCTTTTAGGGATGAGATTTTATCAAAGCTAAAAGAAGCACTTGGAAAAGCAAGAGAAAAGCTCAAAAACATCCTGAAAGATTATTTCTCAAGCGTTCTTTTTGTCAGCATTGAGTTTAAAGACTATCTACAAAGCACGGGATTAATTGACTGGTCTGAGCTCCTTAGGTTGCAGGCAGGTCAGGAGGAGCTAACTGGCAAAGAGCTAGAGATACTAAACTCTGTTAAAAACTACGAAAGAGTCTCAAGGCGAATAGCCAGATTGGAGAGTTTTCTTGATATTATGATGGGAAAATCTCAGGATAGGGGCTATCTTGTAAAGAGAACTTATAGCAAAAGGCTTCAGGGTTATAACTACTACCTTGAGAGCTTTCCTGTTTTCCCAAGAGGTGCGATAGATTTTAAGAGTTTTAAAGGCGCTGTTTTAGTCTCTGCAACGCTTGATGAGAAAGACCTTGAGTTAACCATCGGATTTGAGGGAGAGTTTAGAAAACTTATGCACTCTTTTGATTATTCCAGAGTTAGCTTTATAACATACGATGTAGACCCAAGGGAAGATAGATGGAAAGACTGTCTTATCTTTGCCTTTGAAGAGCTACTTAAAATCCATGGAAAGGTTCTTGTGCTCTTAACCAACAGAGAACATCTGGAGCTATTTAGAAACTACAGAGGCGTTGCGCTTCAGGGAGATGCCCCTCTTTCAAAGCTCGTTAGAGACATCTCTGAGAATCGCTTAAGAGCTCTGGTGGGGCTTGATAGTATGTGGTTTGGTCTTGATATTAGAGGCGAGAAGGGAATTTTAATGTCAAAGTTGCCATTTGAAAACCCAAAAGAGCCCATAACTTTTCATAGAAGCCTGTATTTGCAAAGGCATGGGTCAGATTCTTTTGAGTATCAGATGCGAAAGGCTGTTATAAAGTTCCGTCAGGGATTTGGCAGGATGATGCGCTCTTCAGAGGATAGAGGCACAGTTATACTCTGTGACGGGCGAATTTCTAAATTTAAAAAGTTTGAAAAAGTGCTTAAAGAGTTAGGAGTCTCAAGTTTTTATAAAAAGCTTAATTTATAATCCTAAACTGATGAAAAGAGCCATCATCACAGGGGTGAGGAGGATAGGCTACTGGATTGCAAAAAGACTACTAGAAGATAACTATCAGGTCGGAATTATATATAAAACCAAAAGTGATAGCGTAAAGAGCCTTGAATCAGAGTTTGGTAAAAATGTCATAGCCATTCAGGCAGACCTTGATAGTCTCGAGAGTGCAAAAGAATCAACAGATCAGCTTTTGCAGGCTCTTGGCGGGGTGGATTGCCTTTTGCACCTTGCAAGCCCTTATGTGCCAACGCCTTTTGGTAATGTAAGCGAGTCAGACCTTATGGGGCATATGAACCCCATTGCTCTGTCTTTTTTCCTTATGGTTCAAAGTTGCCTACCTTACATGCTAAAAAACGAAGGACCTATCAAGGCAAGAATCATCGCCTTTGGCGATTGGGCAACAAACACCACTCCCTATAGGGGCTTTAGCGCTTACTTTCTGGCAAAGGGGGCTTTGCATACCTGCGTAAAAGTTCTGGCCAGAGAGCTCGCCCCTCACATACTGGTTAATGCCATAGCCCTTGGACCTGTGCTTAAGCCAGAGCACTTCAGTCAAGAACTCTGGGAAAGTTATATTCTCAAAACCCCGCTAAAGCGGGAAGTTTCTATTGAGGATATACTAGAGCTCTCTCTCTTTCTCCTCAGGGTCAACTCAATGACCGGGGAGATTATTAATCTCGATAGCGGAAGGCATGTCTGTGGCGAATGTGAATAAGGTAGTGGTTTTATTTAGCGGAGGGGTTGAAAGCACCTGCTTGCTATATTATCACCTCAGAAGAGGAGATATTGTCTATCCTCTATATATTCGTGCGGGTCACCCATGGGAAGAGCTGGAACTGAAAAACGCTCAGAGACTCTGGCGCTTTACCCGCCTGAGATACAAAAACCTGATGCCAATAAGGGTCAGCTCCTTCCCTGTTAAGACCCTTCGCACCAAGGAGGTTTTTATACCCCTGAGAAATCTAAGTCTGCTTGCTATTGCAGGAGC